>JBBRNU010000738.1:0-2390 GCA_038230115.1 Chthonomonadales bacterium
AAACCGCCCCAGAAAGCAGTCGCCAGAAACGTGGCCGTTGCAAGCGTGGTGGCGTCCGTCGGCGTTTCTTTCGGACTCTTTCGTAGCAAGGCGAGACTGCCCGCGCCCAGACTGATGGCGGCGAAGAAGGACATCGCGCAATGCAGTTTGGCGTGCGCGGGCCATTCCCGATTCTCCATGTGCGCCCGCCTCAGCGCAACTCCATCCACTCCGACTGGAATTATGATAGTAGAAAGGGCCGCCGCCTCGATCAGTCTGCGTCCGATACGCCGATTGCGTCCGCCAGTCATTGTACGCTACTCCTCGCCCGATCCCGCACACCGCTACGATTTGCCCGCGTTGGCCTTGCGAGCCTCGTCAATTATGCCGAGCATTCCCCATTGCGGCAAATGCTGCGCGTAGATGTCTAGTAACTGCTGCGATTTCTGCGGGTCTTTGGCCCAGTCTTCCAGCAACTGACAGGCCACGTCCACCCAATTGGCGCACCGCACACCCGCCTGCGTCAGATTGGCAATAGTGGTCGCCTGCGTAATCGGGCTGACATTGCCGGAGCAATCAATGCACGACCACACATCGTAGCCATCCGCGACCAGACTCTTGGCGGGCAGACCCTGGCAAAATGAGGCGTCAATGCCCGCAATGATGATCTGCTTGCGCCCGGTCGCTTCCACCGCTTCGCGAAAGTTCGGGTCGTGCCAAGAATTGATTTTGGTGCGGTAGATGATCGGCGCATCCGGGAATAGAGCGGTGATTTCAGGAATGATCGGGCCAATCGGACCTTTTGGCCCCTGATCGGCGGCAGACAAAACCACCGGTAGGTTGTGCATTTTGGCGATTTTCGCCAGCGCAATCGAATTGTTGCGGAGGTCTACCGGCTCGATATCGCCGGGGAACAGCATCAGTCCGGCCTGATGGTCAATCATCACCAAGACCGCGTTGTCTACCGTCAGCATCTCGGCGTAACGGTTCGTGTTTTGCGTTGCACTCAGATTCATGGAAGTTTCCTTTCTCAGGCTCCGGCTTACCGCAGCCAACGCACAGGAATAATTACGCTGGCGTATTGAGAGAATTTTGTACGATGCGGGCAAGATGTCAGGATATTTCGGCTATTTTCGCCGCAGTTCGCCCGGAGAGCAGCCATAAGCGCGTCGGAAATGACGTGACAGGTGCGCGGCATCGTAGAAGCCGCATCGCGCCGCCACTTCGGTGACGCTGGATTTTTCATCTGCTAGCAGTTCGCAGGCGCGTTCCAGTCGGGCGTGAAGGAGAAAGGTATAAAGGGTCTGCCCGGTCTCGGCTTTGAAGACGCGCCGCAAATGGTGAGGACTCAAGTTTACAGCGTGGGCGAGCGCTTCAAGGCTGGGATTGGCGGCGAGGTTGGCAAGCAGCAGGTTTTTCGCGGTTTGCACCTCCACGCGGGCAGGTTTCAGGGGCGTTTCCCGTGCGGACGTGACGGCATAATGCTGGACGAGACGGGCGACAATCGCATGAACCAGGCTTTCAAGAAACAATTTGCCGTTCGCGTTTGGATCGGCGAGTTCCTCGGCGACAGCAGCCGCCAAGCGAACGAGCTGCGTGTCATGGAAGCGGGGAAGGGTCTTCAATTCGATGTGCGAAGTCCCGGCGACGTCGGCAAATAGGGTGGAGTTGAGGGCAAAGCTTACGGTGTTCACAACTTCGGGAGCTTCCACCGTCCAGTGAACCGGACGGCCAGCGGGAATCAACTCAATCTGCCCCGGCTCGACCCGTCCTTCGTAGGTTATTTCCTGTCGCCGCGTGACAATATGGGTCCCTGCTGCGAACGGAACACAGAGTAGATGCACGTTCATGCCATCGGTTTTCAGGTCAATTTTGCCGCCTCGCACCTGGCGGCTGATGTTGCCGCAGGCCAACGCGACGATACCGTTCTGGTAGCGATGGTGATGTGCGTTTCGGGCAGCGAAGCGGAAGTAAGTTTCGGGCTGGGTTGGCGCTTTTACGTTCATTGTGATCGTCTCCTTTTAGGCGCTGACGACCTGCCAACCGAGAAAGACAGGCTCGCCCCTTCCAATAATTGCCTCAACCAACCCGCTCGGTTTGCCCAGCCCGAACTACGCGAAAACGACGCGGCAGTTCCGTCAAACTTCTCCTAGACCGCGCAGGGCGATAGTTTCCCGTTCTTCTGTCAAGCGGCGGCAAAAAAATCCGAGCGGGCGAGGGTTTGAGGCCTTGCTGCTCGGATTCTGATTTCGTTTTTGCTCCGTCAGCGTCCGGCGTGGAGTTTGTCGGCCAGCCACGCGATGCCTTCGCCAACCGCTTCACCGGGCAGTATATGGCCGGAATCGAACCAGCGGATTTGTTTCGGGTCGCCCGCCGCCTTGTACAGCAAATCGGTCGCCGCTTTGACGACC
>JBBRNU010000739.1:0-2389 GCA_038230115.1 Chthonomonadales bacterium
GCTTGACAACGCATTAACGAGACGTTTGCAAAAAACAACGCATTTTGTTCCCGTTTCTCGTCATTTGGCACGCAATGTGCAGTGTATGAAAACGTGCGCGTGACTTGCAGCGCCCAAACGTAAAGGCCGGTTCCTTCCTCATGCTCCCCGCCGCGCCCGGATCGCTCGCCCGAAATTTCGCCATGAAAATTTTGAGTCATCGCGGCTGCTGGAAAACCAGCGACGAACGCAACACGATGGAAGCTTTCGCCCGGTCGTTCGATCTGGGCTTCGGAACCGAAACCGACGTGCGCGATTGGAACGGACGCCTCGTCATCTCGCACGACCCGCCGACCGGCAGCCCGCTCCCGCTGGAAACCTTTCTCGAAATTTACCGACAGCGCGGGCCGGGCCTGCCCCTCGCGCTCAACATCAAGGCCGACGGCCTGCCCAATCTCCTGGGCGACGCGCTTGCGGCCTTCGACGTCACGAACTATTTTGTGTTCGATATGTCGGTTCCCGATACGCTCGGCTATCTCCAACAGGGGCTGCCGGTATTCACGCGCCAGAGCGAATACGAGCCGAACCCGCCGCTCTACGCCGAAGCCCGCGGCGTCTGGATGGACTGTTTTCGCGGCGATTGGATTCACGAGACCGACGTCGCCCGGCATCTCGACGCAGGCAAGCAAGTCTGTCTCGTGTCGCCCGACCTGCACAAGCGGCCCCATCAGGATTTCTGGAACGCCCTTGCCGGGTGGAACCTGAAAGCGGCGGCGGGCGACGCGCTGGCGCTTTGCACCGATTTCCCCGAAGCCGCCAGGGAGCATTTTCATGCCCGCGATTAAAGCCGTAATTTTCGACATGGACGGCGTGCTGATTGACGCCAAAGAGTGGCACTACGAGGCGCTCAACCGCGCCCTCTCGCTTTTCGGCTACAGCATCAGCCGCTACGACCACCTGGTCACCTACGACGGCCTGCCGACGCGCCGCAAACTGGAAATGCTGACCCTGGAGCGCGGCCTGCCCGCGTCTCTGCACGGCTTCCTCAACGACCTTAAGCAGCTGTACACGATGGAGATGGTTCACGCCCGCTGCAAGCCGACCTTTCAGCACGAGTACGCCCTGTCGAACTTGAAAGCGGCGGGCTACAAGCTCGCGGTCGCCTCGAACTCAGTTCGCAACTCAGTCGAGGTCATGATGCTGAAAAGCAACCTGAGCGATTATCTCGACGTGATTATGAGCAATCAGGACGTTCGCAAGGGCAAGCCCGACCCGGAAATCTATGTCAACACGATGTGCCGACTCGACGTCAAGCCCCAAGAGTGCCTGGTCGTGGAAGACAACGAAAACGGCATTCGGGCGGCGCGCGGCGCGGGCGCGCACGTCATGGTCGTGGACAGCGTCAATGACGTGACGCTGGAAAACGTGCGCGCCCACATCCGGCAGGCTGAGCGGGCAACAGAACCCAATACAACGGAAGTTCCGCTGGGAGCCGCAGCGCCAGCAGGCTTGAACACCGAACCGATGACGGAGGCGGGACTGTGAACGTTCTCGTGCTGATGGCGGGCGGGCCGTCCGACGCTTTCCGCGAAGCCGGACACGCTTACCCCAAGAACCTGGTCGAGATTGACGGCCTGCCCCTCGTGCAGCAGGCGCTGGACAACCTCGCGCCTCTGCAAAACGCGGGCGGGCGCTTCGTCTGCCTGGTACAGCAGGACGAAAATGGGCAGTTTCATACCGGCGACGTGATCCGCCTGCTCGTCCCGAACGCCACCGTCCTGGAAGCGCCGCAACCCACGTTCGGCGCGGCCTGCACCGCCCTGCTCGCCATCGAACACATTAATGTGGACGCGCCGCTCCTGGTGACGAACGGCGACCAGATCGTCGAGGCCGACCTGCCCGGTATTATCCGCGATTTCGAGCAGCGCAATCTTGACGGCGGCATCGTTGTTTTCGAGGCCGTGCATCCCCGCTGGTCGTATGTAAAGTGCGATTCGGACGGGTTTGTCATCGAAACGGCGGAAAAGCGCCCGATCAGCAATCTGGCGACAGCGGGCATGTACTATTTCCGCTCCGGCAAAGATTTCGTGCAGGCCGCAATGGACATGATCAAGAAAGACGCGCAGGTCGGCGGCAACTTTTACATCTGCCCCTGCTACAACGAACTGATCCTGAAACAGGCCCGGATCGGCGTGCATAAAATCGCCCGCAGCGCCTATTTCTCGCTCGCCACTCCGCAGGGCGCGCAGGCCTACGAGGACCATTTGCACGCCAGGCAGAATCGCGGGGAAAGGGGCAGAGAACGGGATTGAAACCCCGTTCTGAAATGCATAGCCCGCCTGCGCGGGCTAAAAATGCGCGCTTTGACTTGTATGCTTGTGCAAACTAAAAACGTTTTGTAGAAGCGGCC
>JBBRNU010000740.1:0-2378 GCA_038230115.1 Chthonomonadales bacterium
CTGCAGGAACCCGGCGATGTCAATCACGCCGGTCGCGCCGGGCAGAGCGCGCCGGTTGTCCACCTGCTCATCCGTAGGGATGCCCTCCGGCGCGTCGTTGACGTGAACATAGACGACCTGAGCCGGTTTCAGGGCGCGCAGGTCGTCCAGCGTCCCGTGCGAGGTGTGCCAATGCCAGCAGTCGAGCAGCAGGCCGACGTTGGGGCCGATGTCCTGCCCCATCGCGAGCATCGGCTTCATTTCATAAATAAACGGATATTTCTGACTGTCGCGCAGGGTCTTGGGGCCGATGAATTCCAGCCCGATGGCGCAGCCGTAGTCCGCCAGAATCTGCGCGATAGGCCGAAAGCGCGCGACGTGAAAAGCGTAGTTCGCGTCGTAATCAAGGTCGTTGGAACCGGGCATGATCCAGGTCATCGTGCGCGGCCCGCCAATCGCCTGCGCGGCCTGCGCCAGCCGGGGCAGATCGGTCAGCCCTTCTTCGAAATGCGCGTCCGTGCCGCGCCATTGGATTGGCAGTCCCCAGGCGGCAGGGCGAACGCCCGCCTCGGCAAACAGGTTTTGCACGTAATCGGCGTCGTGCATGGCGATCAGGTTGGCGATCTCCTGCGCGTTGAATTCCACGCCCGCGAAGCCGCCGATTTTCGCCGCTTCCAGCGCGCCGTACAGATCGCCGACATGGACGTTGATCGCTCCCGCGCTCAAGGCTTTATACATGGTTCGAGTCTCCATTATTTTTGTTTGTGTCGCGGGCGGCGACAAAATGAATTTCTTCGCGCCCTATCGCGTTCCGTTGTCGTGGCGCAATGCAATTCGTCGCCCCTGCAAACTTTCAGCGCAATGCGTTTCAACTCCTCCGCTTTTCGCTTCGATGGCAGGTCAGCGACAGCCTTATGCGGCAGCGACATTCTTCGGGGCGTAGAAGAGCGGGATGCCGGGGGTTTCCGCGCGGAACCGATAGAGCGCGTTCGTACTGGGGTCGGTCACATAAACGGTTCGCAGGTCGTGGCCCCCGAACTCGATATTGGTCGGCCCGCCCTCTTTGTCAACCGGCATCGGGATCACGCGCATGATTTTGCTATGCGCGTCCACCTCGACAACATGATGCGCCCCGTAATGCGCGATCCAAAGGTGGCCCTGCGCGTCTACGGCCATGCCGTCCGGCTCGCCTGCGCCGACCGAAGCCAGGTCTACGAACGGCTCCGCTGACCCCAACCCGCCATCGGGATGCACGGCAAACCGCAGGATGCGATTATGCTGCGACTCGCACACGTACAAAAACTTCGCGTCGGCGGTGAAGGCAAGGCCGTTCGGGAAGGCCATGCCGTCGGCGACTTTCGTGACTTTGCGCGTCGCATGTTCCACGCGATACACCGGCCCAATTGGATGATCGCGCCCCGAATCGGTCGGGTCGGTAAAATACAAATTGCCCTTCGGGTCGAACGCCAGATCGTTCGGTCCGCGAAACGGCTTGCCTTCGCAGCGGTCGGCGACCATTTCCTGACGGCCATCGGGATGAATTTGCACGATCGCGTTGCGCCCGAAGTCGCAAATCCACAGCGAACCGTCCTGCGAGAAGGTCATGCCGTTGGGTTTATGGAATGTAAAGGGCGTCTCGCCCATTGCGGGCCGGTATGCGACCGACACGCCGCCGTCCGGGGCCAGTTTGCTGATGTAGCCGCCGTCGCAGTTCGAGCAGTAGAGATTGCCTTTGCCGTCGTAAGCCGGGCCTTCGGGAAAATCCAGCCCGCCTGCGACCTTGACCAGCGTGGGTTCCATGCGCGTCATCCGTCCTTTCCCGTCCAATTTTCGCCTGCCCAGTTCGTTTTGTGAAGTTCGCGGCAAGGGCGGCTTTCTCCTGCGCTGCGGCCCAACGTCTTATTTTCGGGAGCGGGATGGAGAATTACTCTGCGTTGACGCAAGCCAACGATACGCACATCGCCAACGACACGATTGCCGCGATTGCCACGCCGCCGGGCGAGGGCGGAATTGCCATCGTGCGGCTTTCGGGGCCGGACGCGCTGCAAGTCGCCGCCGCAATTTTCCGAAATCGGCGCGGGCGGAACCTTGCCTCTCTGCCTGGCTATTCAGTGCGCTACGGGCGTTTCGTCGCGCCCGAATCCGGCGAAGTCGTGGATGACGGTCTGGCAACGATTTTTCGCGCGCCGCGCTCGTACACGGGCGAAGACACGGTTGAACTTTCCTGTCATGGCGGGCGTGTCGTAACCGAGCGCGTGCTTCGTCTGACGCTGGACGCGGGCGCGCGACTGGCCCTGCCCGGCGAATTTACGCAACGCGCGTTTTTGAACGGGCGTATGGATTTGGCGCAGGCGGAAGCGGTTGCGGATGTCATACGGGCGCGGACGGAGGGGGCGCAG
>JBBRNU010000741.1:0-2364 GCA_038230115.1 Chthonomonadales bacterium
AGTCATGTCGCCGGAATTTCTGGCCGGGGTTCGCGCGCTGTGCGACGAGGCCGAGGTTCTGCTGATTCTAGACGAGGTGCAATGCGGCATGGGGCGCACCGGGCATTTTCTGGGCAGCCAGAGCCTGGGCGTGTCCGGCGACATCGTGACGCTCGCCAAAGGCATCGCCGACGGATTTCCGATGGGCGTGTGTCTGGCGCGGGGCGAGGCCGCCAATACGCTGGTTCCGGGCGATCACGGCTCTACCTTCGCCGGGCAGCCGCTCGCCTGCGCCGCCGCCCTCGCCACCCTCGACGTGCTGGAAGACGAAGGGCTGATGCGAAACGCGCACGTCGTCGGCGCGCATTTTCGCAGCCGCCTGACCCGCCTGCGCGCCGAATTTCCCAGTGTGATTCGCGAGGTTCGGGGCCGGGGCTTGATGGTTGGCATGGAATTTGCACCTCCTATCGCGAAGACGCTGCTCAAGCGGCTGCTGACGGCGGGCATCGTCGCCAATGCTGTCGGCGAAACCATCCTGCGCTTCGTGCCGCCCCTTGTCGTGACCGAAGCCGACTGCGACCGGGTCGCCGACAGCCTGCGAACCGCCCTGCTTGCCGAAGCGTCGAAAGCCGATGGATAGCAAGGGGTTGAAACCCCGCGTCCTCGGACAAATCAATTCCATTCGATTTCCATTCGATACAATGAGGTACACTTATGCGACCGGGATATAGCGAGGGGACGCGCCGAATGCTCAACGACGCGCAGGAAGCGGCGGGCCGCTATCGGCATCGTTTTGTGCATACGGAGCATTTGCTGCTGGGAATGCTGCGCGAGCGCGGTTCCGCCATCGGCCTGCTGAAAGCGTTGGGCGTGGAGCGCGACCGCCTGCGCCGCGCCTGCGAGCGCCAGTGTCAGAAGGGCGATCACGTCATGGAAGCCCCCCTGAAACTGACGCCGCGCGTCCAGCAAATCCTGGCGCTGGCGGGCGAACAGCGCGAGGCGATGGGCGACACGCGGCTGGACACGCGCCACGTTCTGCTGGGAATGCTGCTGGAAACCGAGGGCATCGCGGGTCAGGTTCTGCGCGAGGCGGGCGTCACCGTCGAGGCGGTTTTGGGCGCTATCGAAACCGGGCGGCAGGCGGGCGGCGGAGCGGAAACGGACGGCCTGCATTCCGCCTCCAAAGCGTCTTCCGGGCGCAAACCGCTCTGGAAACTTTTCAGCCGGGCGTGATTTTCTGCCGCGTTCGAACTTGCGTTGGCGAAGAGGGTCACGGTTATAAAAACCGCGTCTGAGGAGCCTCCGGCTAAGCGTCCAAAAGGACGCCACATCCTGTCTGCTAGAAGTTTTGTTAAGGCCTTGCCGGGGCTATAAAAGCCCCGTCACGGAGGCCTGCGGCCAAGCGTCCTCGCGGACGCGACACGCAGCCGTAGAAAATTTTTCGAGTATCGCGGCCTTTCCGTCCCAAAGAACGGACAGCGAAGCGCCCGAAGGTTCTGCAGGCACGGTTTTTATAACCGTGACCCAACCGACGATGACCTCGTTCGACCGCGACCTGCAAAATTTCTGACTGTCGCGTCCGTGAGGACGCTTGGCGAACAAAGTTCGCCTCCCTGACGGGGCTTTTATAGCCCCGGCAAGGCGTAACCCCGACTCGCCGAGCGCCCGATTTTCGCTTTTCTTGGAGTACCCCGTCATGTGGCAGCGGTTTACCGAACGGGCGCGGCGCGTCGTGTTCTTCGCGCAGGAAGAGGCCGAAGGTCTGGGTTGCAATTTCGTCGCGACCGAACACCTATTGCTCGGCCTGATACGCGAGAACGATACGCGCGCCGCCCTCGTTTTTGAGCAAATGGGCATTCCGCTGGGGCGTATCCAAAGCGAAATCAAGCGGCAGGCCACGCGCGGCGACGGGCGGTTGGGGCAGGACATGCAGCTTGGCGGGGGCGCCAAGCGCGCGATTGACCTGACGTATGACGAGGCCCGTCAACTTAGCAGCAACATCGGCACGGAACACCTTCTGCTGGGTTTGCTCCGCGAGGACGAGGGATTGGCTGGACGGGTTCTGGCGGAATTGGGCGTGAGATTGGAAGCGGCGCGCGAACTGGTAAAATCTCTGCCGCCGGAGACGCCAACGCGCTGGCCTTATACGAAGGCTGCCAAACCCGCCGCGCCGCTCGGACAGGTTGATGAACTGCGCCGCCTGTTTATTCTGGACGCGGCGAAATGGCGGCGCAAGTCGCTGATCAGCCTCTTCGACGTGAGCGACGCGCAATTTCGGGCCGTGTTGGACGTGGCCGCTCGCCTGAAAGCGCTGGATCAAAACCGCACGCCGGGTGTCGCGTGGAGCTACCCGCGCACCCTCGCCATGATTTTCGAAAAGCCCTC
>JBBRNU010000742.1:0-2354 GCA_038230115.1 Chthonomonadales bacterium
AAAGCGAGGGGGAGAAATCAGCGCAAAACCGAAACGCCGCGACCGGCGGCGTCTTTCGAAAAAGCGCCGACAGGTTTTTTGAAGACCTCGCCAGATGAAATGAGACCGGAGACAAATCCATGATCCAGACACGGCAGTACACAACTCGCTTCGCAGCGCTGGGCGCGCTTGCCGCCTGCGTTCTGCCTCGCGCCGCAAGCGCGCAGGTCGTCGTCACCCCCGTCGTGTCGCCCGTCAATGGCGGGCTGTACCACTACGACTACAGCGTGACCAACAACGCGCCGCTCGATCTTTCCATTGTGACCACGACGGTGTTGAGCCAGCCGGACGCGGTGCTGAACCTGACGGCTCCCGCCGGGTTCAACGCCTTCTTCGATCCCGCGTTGGGACTGCTGGATTTTGTCGAAGATACAAGTACGTTTGCGGCGGGAACGACCGTGTCGGGCTTTCAATTCGACAGTCTGTTCGCGCCTGCCGCCGCCCCGTTTCAGGCGCTGGCCCTGGATAGCGGCGGCAATTTGGTTACGTACTCCGGCGCGACGCTGGCTCCCGCCGGAGTTCCCGAACCCGGCGCGCTCGCCCTCGCGTTCGCCGCCGCGCCCTGTCTGCTGCTCGCCCGTCGTCGGCGCGCGGCGTAATGCCAGGACTTGAACCCGGCCCCTCTGCTGATAAAGCGAAGCGCGGATCAGAGAGGGGCTGGAACCGGCGGGAACAGAACGTTTACCTCTGGAACGGCGAACCGCAGACAGGGGCGGCGAACCGCAGGATTCGTGAGGGAAACAAGTGGAAATAAACGGGGAACCGCGCCGCGTAATGACAACAGCAAACACGCCCTCGCATAAGTCAGTGTTTCAGACGAAAGCGGTCTTGATCGGCGGGCTTGGGTTGATCGCGCTGGCTTTTCGGGTCGGCGTTCCGATGCGGCATTCGCGCCCGCCCCTGCCGACCGCGCCCGCAATTGCCGCGCCCGCGTCCTTTTTGAACTCATTCGACGCGGAAAAAGCGGACAAAGCCTACCAAATGCGGTTTCTGGCCGCCCGCGTTCGGCGCGACCCCGAAGACTTTGTCGCCTGCAATATGCTGGCAGGCGCTTATTTGCAGCAGGTGCGCGAAACCGGCAGTCTGGATTATCTGGAGCGAGCCGCGCGGCTGGCGCATGATTCGCTCGCCTCCGTGCCGGACGTGAAGAACACGAATGGATTAGCCACGCTCACGCAGGCCGAGTTCGCCGCGCACGAATTCGCCCTGGCGCGCGATCACGCCCGGCGTCTGACCCAATTGGACGTGGGCAGGAGCGAACCCTGGGGAATGCTGGGCGACGCCCTGGCGGAACTAGGCGAGTACGAGTCGGCGGAACGCGCTTTCAAAACGATGGCGCGCATGGAGGACGGCATCGGGGTTCAGACGCGCCTGGCGCGTCTGGCCGCATTGCACGGGGATTTGACGGCAGCGAGCCGCCACTACTTCAATGCTGTCGCCCTCGCCAAAAGTTTCGCCACGCCGCCGCGAGAAACCATCGCCTGGTGTCAGTGGCAGCAGGGCGAGACGGCCTTTGCAAGGGGCGATTATCCCGCCGCCGAGCAGGATTACCGGAACAGCCTGACAACCTACCCGAACTATTATCGCGCGCTCGCTTCGCTGGGCCGCGTTCGGGCGGCGCGGGGCGACCTGCAAGAGGGCATTCGCTATTACGAGCAATCGGTAAACGTAATTCCCGACCCGACTTTCGTGGCCGCGCTGGGCGACCTGTATCATCTTGCAGGCCGCGAACCCGAAGCCCGCGCACAGGGCGCGCTGGTGGAACAAATCGCCCATCTCAGCAAATTCAACGGCGCGCTGTACAACCGACAGGTCACGCTTTTCTATGCCGATCATGACCTGAAATCGCAGGAAGCCTACCAGAGCGCGGCCAGAGAGTACGCCGTCCGGCGCGACATCTACGGCGCGGACGCGCTGGCATGGAGCGCCCTCAAAGCGGGCAAACTGGATATAGCGCGCCGGGCCATCCGAGCGGCGCTCCGGCTTGGCGCGCAGGATGCCCGGCTGTTTTACCATGCGGGCATGATCGCCCGCGCCGCTGGGGAACCGGACGCCGCCGATTACCTGAGACGCGCGCTGGCGCTGAATCCGCGCTTTGATCCGCTTCAAGCGCAAATCGCCGCGCAGACGCTTGCCAGCCTGACGCCAAAATCGGCGGGCGAAGGAAAGTCGGCATTTTTGAAAACGAAACTGGAAAGGTGAAAAAGAATTCGATGTCAACGAAAGCGTCCGCCCCGCGCCGGGCTGCCGCGACTTTGCTTGCCTGCCTGTTGTTGAGCCTGGGCCTCGCCCGTCCGTCCGGCGCGCATCCGCTG
>JBBRNU010000743.1:0-2343 GCA_038230115.1 Chthonomonadales bacterium
CCCCGTGCGTGATAAGGCAGGCTATCAGGACAAGCGCGGCGCGCGGGCGGAATCGAACGCGCGCCGACAAACCGGAACGCAAATCAATGGGCTGAACGAGCATTTATTCCTCTGGTATTTATAGCGGGTAACGGCAGGGTTACAAAATGTTGGGATGGGCGTTTTTGGGCGTCCGTTTAACGTTGTTGTACGTCCATTATAATGGCAATGTGCGCCGGGGTCAAATTTATTTGCGAAATCCGCTGGCAGCACAGGAAATGCGCTGTGGAACGCGGAAAGTGGATGCGGCGGGCGGAGGGCGATTTTGTCTTTCTTCCCAACAACCGCGCCAGACCTGACCGCCATTGCGTCCATTCCGGGTGAACGCTGAGGGAACCGAAAGGAGCTTTCGGACAATGCGGTACTGGAAGCGATTTGTTCACCGACCGAGCGCCGGGCTGCCGCAATGTCACGCCGCCACAATCGTGGAGCGGGCGGACGGGGCGCTTGTCAGCGGCTGGTACGCGGGCGCGCACGAGAAGGCGCGCGACGTTGCGATCTACGGGGCGGTTCTGCCGCCCGACGCGGAAGAATGGGAAGCGCGGGGCGTTTTTGCGGACACGCCGCAGTTTTCGGAAGGCAACCCGGTCTTGTATGAAGACGCTTCCCGGCGGCTGTGGCTCTTTTTCGTTACGCTGCTGGGCGACCGCTGGGACACGGGGCAGGTGAAGTGCGCGCACTCGCTGGACGGCGGCGTGACGTGGAATCCGCCGTTCTACGTCTGCGACGAGTGGGGACGGATGACCGCCTGCAAGCCCCTGACGCTGCCAGACGGCGCGATTTTGCTGCCGCTGTATCTGGAAGCGGGCGGGGCGTTCGTCCTGCGAACCGAAAACCTGGGGCAGGACTGGCAGACCTCGATGCTCGTGAACACGCCGGGCGGGGTCATGCAGCCCGCGCTGGCCCGGCGCGGCGACGGCAGCGTCCTCATGTACCTGCGAACCTGCGAGGCCGATCCTGGAACCGTCTGGCAGTCCGTTTCCGGCGACGGAGGCCGAACGTGGGACGCGCCCACTCGCGCGCCGCTGCCCAACCCCAATGCCCGGCTCGATCTGACCCGTCTTGCCAGCGGACGTCTGGCCGTCGCCTTCAACGATTCCCCAGACCAGCGCACGCCCCTGACGCTCGCGCTCTCGGAAGACGACGGCGCGTCCTGGCCGCTGCGCTTCGACGTCGAGAGCGACGCGGGCGAATTTTCCTATCCCGCCCTGATTCAAGCCCGCGACGGCCTGCTGCACCTGGTTTACACCTACCGCCGCACGCACATCGCTCACGTTGCCTGCGACGAAGCCTGGATCGCCGCGCACGCTCGGCAGCGCTAGCGCTTCCCTGTAGGAGATACGCGACTGCCTATAGGGGCGCGGCTTGCTGCGCCCCTATAGTTCCGTTGTGAAGCGCCTCGACTTTCTTGAATAGTCGGGTTGTCAGGCCACGTTTTACGGCTACGGATAGATGCCGCGCAGGGCCGAGGCTTCGGCGACCCGCTTCACGCCGATGAGGTAGGCCGCCAGCCGCATATCCACGTTTTCGCGCTTGGCGAGCGTTCGCACGTCCCGATACGAGCGCACCATGATCGCCTCCATCTTGGCGTTCACTTCCTCCTCGTGCCAGAAGAAGAACTGCAAATCCTGCACCCACTCGAAGTAAGACACGACGACGCCGCCCGCGTTGGCAAGCACGTCCGGGACGAGAAACACGCCGCGCTCGTGCAGAATATGGTCGGCGGTCGGCGTCGTGGGGCCGTTTGCGCCCTCGATGACGAAGCGGGCCTGAATGCGCGCGGCGTTTTCCGCCGTGATCTGGTTTTCGATGGCGGCGGGAATCAACACGTCCACGTCGAGTTCGAGCAGGTCTTTCGGGCTGATCGGATCGCCCCCCGGATGCGTCGTCAAGGTTCCGTCGTGATTGGCAAGCTCGCGCAGGGCGGGAATGTCCAAGCCTTTCGGGTTGTACAGCCCGCCGACAGCGTCGGAAACGGCGACCACTTTGGCCCCCATCTCGTGGAAGATGCGCGCGGCTACGCCGCCGACGTTGCCGAATCCCTGCACGGCGATCGTCAGCCCCTTCAACTCCAGCCCGAACTCCTAGATGGCCTCGCGCGTGATGAAGACGATGCCGCGTCCGGTCGCGTCATAGCGGCCTTCGCTGCCGCCAATCGCCACGGGCTTGCCGGTCACGACGGCGGGAACCGTGTGTCCCAGTCCCATCGAATACGTGTCCATGACCCACGCCATGATTTGCGCGTTGGTTCCCATGTCGGGGGCCGGAATGTCGTTGTTGGGGCCGATGATGATGCTGATTTCC
>JBBRNU010000744.1:0-2338 GCA_038230115.1 Chthonomonadales bacterium
CGCCTTGCGGGGTCGCCGCTTCTGCGTGTTTGACGGAAGCGACTCAAACACCGCGACCGCCCCGCAATTTCCGACGCTTCCCGCGCCCTCATAAGTCAAAGGAGGCGGAACGGCTGCGGGCGACACTGAGTCGGCGATCGCCACCGCTCCCCGCGTATCGGCAGGTTCCTGGAACGCGCCGCGAATCTTCACGCAGGCCGCCGCTCTCCCCGCGTGCGCTCATAGGTTGCCAGGGTTTTTTCGGCAATCGCGCGCCACCGGTAAGCCTGCGCGGTCGCCTGCGCCTGCCGCCGCATCGCCAGCAGGCCGTCCGGGTTCGCGGCCAGCTCGCGCGCCGCGTTTGCCAGGGCCTCGCCGTCGTTCAACGGAATGATCCGGCCATTTTCGCCGGAACGTATCGCCTGGGGCGCAATTCCAACCGGCGTGGAAATCGGGGCCAGGCCGCAGGCCATCGCTTCGATGAGCGCCAGCCCAAAGCCCTCGGCCAGACTCGGAAATAGCAAAATATCGTGTTCGGCGAGCAGGCCGGGCAAGTCCTCGTTGCGATACAGCGGCGTTACGTGAACGCGCTCCTGAACTTCCGGCGTGAAGGCGGCGCGCACCGTCGCCTCGCTCGCGCCCGTCCCATAGCAGGATAGTGCAAGTTCCATGCCAACGGCTGCCAGACGCGCCACCGCATCCGTGAGCGCGACAATGCCCTTGCGCGTAACCCAACTGCCCACGAACGCCAGACGCAGCGGCGGAACGGGGCGCGCTTTGGCGGGCGGGCCGTCGAAAAAAAGGTCGCGAACCCCGTTGGGCGTCACGCTGATACGCGCGGCGTCAATCTTCAGACGGTCACGGGCAAACTGCGCGTCCTCTTCGTTCAGCAGAAAGCAGTGATCGGCCAGACGCAGCGAGCGCGCCACTTCCCAGAGCCGAAACCCGCCGTGATACAGCGGATACTTCCAGCTCAGAGGCTGATTATTCTTGCGGGCGAATTCGCGCTCGCTGCGATCTACGATGTGTTCCAGCCCGTGACTGCGCGTGACGAGAGCGTCGCCGGCTTTCGCGCCCGGCCGTCCCCGCGCGGCCCAGACCCAGCTGTCGCCGGTCGTGGCGTCAATCACATCGAACCGATGGGCTTCCGTTTTAAGAAAGCGGGCCGCCTGCCAGGGAAAGCGCAGAAACAGTTTCACATCGTCGTCGGCCTGCAAGTTGGGAAACGCCTTCTGAAAATCGAAAAATTCCACTTCGCAGCCTAAGTCGGCGAGCGCGGCTCCCAGCGCCATCGTCGCGCCCGGCGCGCCCTGATCTGGATTGAGACGGTGATGAACAGTGAGCAAAACTCGCATAATGCCTCGCAGCGCGTCGAAAAATCGGGCGCAAACCGAAAATTCAGGAAGCGTCGGTTGGAACCGGGTTCGGGTTGGAGTCTGCCGCCCACAGGCGACCCAATCCCGCCAGCCGGAGCCGGTAAAGTTCCGTCACCATCTTTTGCCGATAATATTGGGCGGCGCGGGCGGCCTGTTCGCGCGTGGGGAACGGGCGGCTGACGATGCGCTCCCGGCCCGGCATTCCCTCTGTCAGCGACTCCAGCGCGGCGTCGGGCAGCCATTCGCGCACCTTCACGATTTGGGCGTCCAGGGCGTCGTCGGCGACATCGGGCGGCAGAGTCGGAATCAGCGCGGGCAGGCGGACGCCCAGTTCGAGATGGTTCTGCGCGAACATCGTCGCATATTTCGCGGAAAATCCATGCTGCCGCCAAAGCCCGAACTCTTCGGGAACCGCGTACACGTCGCCGAACGCCAGCATCCGAATCCACAAATCCCAATCCTGCACCAGTTCGTAGCGCGCGTCCAGCCCGCCGACCTGCGCGTACAAAGCGCGGCGCATCGGCGTGAAGGGAACGAACGGGCAGTGAAACGGCAGGACGCGCCGGCGCAGCGCCTCGCCGCTGAGAAGCGAGGGAAACGGCCAGAACGGTTTCGGGCGGCTCGGCGGCGTCTCGTCGCTGAACGTTCGTATCAGTCCCGACAGAAGAACCGCAGACCCATGCGTTTGACGGCGTGCGGCCCGCAGGATCGCCTTTAAGCCGCCCGGCGCGAGCAGGTCGTCGGCGTGAAGCATCATCATCCAGACTCCCTGCGCCTGCGACAGCCCATGATGCCAGTTCAAAGTGCGGTTGTCGAAGAATTCCGGCGGCTGCACGATGCGGTACACGCAGGGAAAATCCGCAGATTGCGCCAGAGCCAGCGTGCCGTCGCTGGAATGATTGTCGCAGACGATGATTTCTACGTCGGCGCGGGCGGCAGGACTTAACGGCGCGAGGGCAGCGGCAATCGAGGCCAGGCAGCCC
>JBBRNU010000745.1:0-2336 GCA_038230115.1 Chthonomonadales bacterium
CGGACAGCGCGTTTTCGGTCGCGGACAGCGCGTTTTCGGTCGCGGGCGCGGCCCCTTCCCGGTTCACTTCGTTTGCTTCCGCTTTCCTGCTTGCCATATCGGTATGTTGTACCCGAACTTCGCGCTTTCCCGATGACGAACGGGGCAATTACCGGTTTTTGGCGGCTCGTTCTGCGAAATGGCCGTGTCGCCGCGTCTTTATCCCCGGAAATGGAAAAATAACCGTAGGAAACGAAGAATTCGCTTGCAATCCTGAGCAATTGTTCCTATAATAGAGTATTCAGCAGCGCGGTTTCAAAAGGGCGTGTCCTGCGCGCTTTTTCCAGTTTCTGGCAGACCGGCGCAACGCCGCTTGTCGTAGATTTGAAATGCAGGTTTCGCCCCGTCACCGCTTTGATTTCGTTTCCGTTTCGTGATCCTCGCGAGGAGACAGCCGTATGGCATTCGCGTCGGCCCGTGCAAAGGGCAATTCATCTAACCCGCAGCCTGTGCGCGCACATTCCACCCGAACGATTTTCGCCCTGACGCTGGCAGGCGCGGGACTGTGCGGAACCGTCGCCCTCGCCGCGCCGCCCCATCGAAGCCATGCCCGCGCTGTTGTCGGACAGACCGCGCAGCGAGCGGGAACCGGATTATCGCTGCCCGTCACGGCCCTGACCTTGCAGCCGACGACGGCCACGCTCGACGGCTCGTACTCATTTCAAACCCTTGCCGCTGTCGGAAGCGCCGCCGATGGCAGCTCGCGCGACCTGACCGAAAACGCTGTCTTCACGTCGTCCAATCCGTCCGTCGTCAAAATCGGCAAAGACGGCATGGCGTATCCGGTGAATGATGGAACTGCGGACATCAGCGTTGCGGCGGGCGGCCATACGGCCCGCGCTAAATTCACGGTTCGTAACACCAAAACCGACGCCGACCTGACGTTCGAGAACGCGATTACGCCGATCCTGGTCAAAAACGGCTGCGCGGGCAGCGCCTGTCACGGCGCTCCCAACGGGCAGGCCGGGTTCAAACTTTCCTTCTTTGGCTACGAGTCGGCCAAAGACTGGAACACGATTGTCAAGGCGGACAAGGGCCATCGCATCAACCTGAAAAATCCCGCCGCCAGCCTGCTGTTCCGCAAGCCGAGCGGTCTGGAAGGGCATGGCGGCGGCAAGCGCTTCGATCCGAACGGCCCGGAAGCCCGCGTGTTTCTGGCCTGGATTCGGGCGGGCGCTCCGCTCAAGCCCGGCGACGGCGCGCAGCGCGCTCAGACGGCCCGACCGGGCGCTCAGACGGCCCGACCGGGCGCGCAGTTGGCCGGGTTCGCGTCGGAGCCGAAACGCGGCGGGGGCGGACTGACCCCGCGTCTCGAATCGCTGTCTGTCACGCCGGGCGACCGCCTGATCCGCCAGACCGAGACGCGCCACCAATTGATCGTCATGGCGAAATACAGCGACGGCAGCGAGCGTGACGTGACGCCCTTCGCCCGCTACGCCTGCGACGACGACGGCATCGCGACCGTGAGCGGGGTCGGCAAATTGACGGCCCTGCGAAAAGGCGAGGCCAACGTTATGGTGCGCTTCGCGGGCAAAGTTGGCCTGTCGTCAGTTGTCGTGCAGCCGCAGCCGCCCATCGCCAACTATCCCAAAACGCCCGCCAACAATTTCATTGACGAGGCCGTGTTCGCCAAACTCAAAACGCTCAACGTCACGCCGTCCGGCCTGTGCAACGACGCCACGTTCCTTCGCCGCGTGTATTTCGACGTGGCCGGAACGCCGCCGATGCCCGGAGCCGTGCGCGAATTCGTCGCCAATCCCGACAAAGACAAGCGCGCGAAACTCATAGACGAACTGCTGGAACGCCCGGAATATAAAGATTACCAGACGATTTTGTGGGCCGACCTCCTTCGCAACAACCGTCAGGTCTTGCAGGAAGAGGGCGTGAAAGCCTATACCCGCTTCATTCGCGAGTCGTTCGCCGACAACAAGCCGTTCGACCAGTTTGCCCGCGAACTGATTACCGGCAGCGGCAGCACGTACCACAATGAGACCGCGACCGCCAACTATTACCGCGTTACCAGCGACCCGAACGAACTCACGACCGCGACCAGTCAGGTCTTCCTCGGCGTCCGACTGGAATGCTGCCGCTGCCACAACCACCCGTTCGACCGCTGGAGCCAGGACGACTTTTACGGCATGGCGGCGTTTTTCGCCAAGACGCATCAGCGCGGCGGCGAGGCCAAAGACGAAATCGTCGTCTACACCGACGGCAACGGCGAGACCCATCAGCCGCGCACCGGGCAGCTCATGCCGCCGAAATTGCTCACCGCCGACCTGCCTGTCAGCGACCAGAGC
>JBBRNU010000746.1:0-2334 GCA_038230115.1 Chthonomonadales bacterium
AAGTAGAAACACGACGGTTTTGCACGGGAGGGGAAGCGTTTTGACGCGAACACGAGAAACGCCGTGATCAGGAAATCGAAGAGGCGAGCATGACGCGCAAGGGATTCGGCGAGTACGGAAAGGACGCGGGGTCGGAAACGGAGACCGAGCCGGGATCGCGCGGGCGGGTCTTGCGGAACCGACTCGGCATGACGCGAAAGCGGGACATGGATCAGGCGGAATTCGAGGCTCTGCTGCGGGTGCAAGAAACGTATCTGGCGCAAATCACGGCCCAAACGCGCTTCACGGCGAAACGGCTCCGGCAGATGCACGGGGATTGGCTGGGCGAAATTTACGAGTGGGCGGGCGACTATCGCACGGTCGAAATGACGAAGGGCGGCTTTTCGTGGCCGCCCGCGTTCCGTGTCGCGCCCAACATGGAAGATTTCGAGGCGGGTCTGCTGCGAGCGCACACGCCCTGCCGCCCGGCCCCGCTCGACGTGACGGCCCGACGATTGGCCGAGGTTCACGCGGAACTGCTGCTCATCCATCCGTTCCGCGACGGCAACGGGCGACTCGCGCGCTGGCTGGCGGGTCTCATGGCGCAGCAGGCGGGCTACCCCTCTCCTGCGTATCGTTTTGAGGGACAAGGCGGTCAGGCTGAACGGGCGCGGTACATCCATGCCGTACAGCAAGGCTACCTTCAACGTTACGACGCTTTGACGGGCTTTTTTCGGGAGGCGATTTTGCGACGCTCTGACAAATCCTCCCCTTGAGACGGCGTTTTTAAGCCGCGCGCCCCCTCGATTATGCTGGAGGCTCGCGCATCTTCTACCAGCATCTTGCGGCGCTTTTCCGGGTCGCGCAGGTAGGGATTGGTTTCCAGAAGCGAGGCCATTGCGAAACTCCTTCAAGCCATGTCAAAACCATGATTTATCGTACACACCTGGCTTATTGTGCCACGAAACGCCGCAAAACGCAACATTGGACAACGCTATAAGATGGCTGGAGGTTTCCGATTTGTGTTATATCGAAAACGCTAGAACGGGCGCACCGGAATGCCGTCGTGACGCACCTCGAAATGCAAATGCGGGCCGGTCGCCATGCCGGTCGCCCCGACGCGCGCAATCGTCTGCCCCTGCTGCACGACCGTATTTTCCCCGACCAGCAGTTCCGAGCAATGCCCGTAGAGCGTCGTGATGTTGTTGCCGTGATCTATGATGACGCAGTTGCCATACCCGCGCGTGTAGGCGGCGAAAACGACGGTGCCGCCCGCCGCCGCCCGGATCGCCGAGCCGTACCCCGCCCCGAAATCCACGCCCGTGTGCATTTTTCGGCGGTGCAGAATCGGGTGGTAGCGATACCCGAACCCCGACGTGACCGCGCCCTCGCAGGGCTTGATGAAGCCGCCATGCCAGATAGGAGCCTCGTCCGGCTCGCCTCCGTCGTCCCCGTTCTGGCCTTCCAGGGGCGGGTGAATGCGCCTCCGCAGCATCGCCGCTTCGCGCTGCGCTTCCCGACGCCGGTTCAGCATCTCGGTAAAGGCGCGTATCCGGGTCGTCATTTCCTCGGACTCGCTTTCCAGGTCGTCGAGTTCCTGCTGCGCCTCGGCCCGGCTCGCCTGCACGTCATGCAGCATTTCCTGCCGCCGCTCCAGATCGGCGGCGTACTGCCGCTTCTGCGCCTCGTACTCTTCGGCCAAACGCCGCTGCTCCCGCGCCTGCGCCTCCAAAACGCGCTTGTCCGCCTCGATCTGCGTCACGTCCTGCCGCACGCCCTGCACCAGTTCCGTGTCGCTATGCACGATCTGCCGAACGTAATAGCCACGCGATAAAAGTTCATGGACGGACCGGGATTGCAGCAAAACCTGCGTGTAAGTCGTCTGGCCGCGCTGATAGTTATCCCGCACCCGCTGGGACAGTAATTGCCGCCGCACGCGCAGCCGATTCTTGGTCGCGTCCAGCTGTGAACTGACCGCCACGCGCTGGTTTGCCAGGCTTGCCAGCCGCAAATTCACGCGCCCTAGATTGCGCCGCGTCCGGCCAATGCGCGCCTCGACGGTTTCGATCGTCTCGTGAATTTGGTTTTCCTGGACTTTTGCCTCGTGGATTTTCGCCCGAACGTGGTGCATGTGGCTGTGCAGGCCATGCAGTTTCTGCCGCAACTGCGCTTTTTTCACGCTCGCGACGCGCGCCTGCTGCGCCGAAACCGCCGGTCGCCCTCCGTGTTTGGCATGGCGGCGATGCCGGGGCGGAGCGGCCAGAATGGGCAGCGCCAGCGCAAAGGCGAAATGGACGGCGGCCATTTACAGCAAACGCGTGCGAACGGGGAAAAACAAGACGCGCATTCGGGTAT
>JBBRNU010000747.1:0-2330 GCA_038230115.1 Chthonomonadales bacterium
CAGGGATCGGCGGGGTTCAGGAGAGAGCGTCCGCCCTGTTCGAGCGAAACCGGCGGCAGGGCGGGGTCGGGAAAGTTGGTCGGCGTCAGGCCGGGAATCACGCCGGGCCAAACGTCAAGAAGCGTATAGGGGCGCAGGTCGGCATTGTCGTGGAAGCGCATCGTCCGGGTCAGCGCGCCCCACCAGGCCGCGCCTTGCGGCGAATTGCCGCGCGGCCAGATGTATTCGCCCTGCCCGTAGGGGCGATCCCGGCGCGGATGCCCGCCGATTGCGTCCGGGTCGCGGGCGATCTGGTCGGCTCCCAATCCCTGCGTGTAATGCTCGATCACGGCGAAACCGGGCCAGTTGGGATACTCGGCGTTGTCGTCGAGCGAGCAGGGGCGCGTTCCATCGGTCTCGCGGCACACGTCATACAAACGGCGAATGAACGCTTCGGGGGCGCCGAACAACTCGTTTTCCAGGCTCCATTTGAATACGCTGGGATGGTTGCGGTCGCGCATAATCAGTTCGCGCAGGTGCGTCGCGAAGGCTTCCGGCTGAACCGCGACGTTTTCTTTCGGCCCGCCCGCGCCGCGAATGGCGGTTTCGGGGATGACGAGCAGGCCGAGTTCATCGCAAACATCCATCATGTAGCGCGTGCAGGGAACCTGATGCATTCGCACGACGTTGTAATTGAGGCGCAGATAGTTGCGAACCGCGCCGGGCCAGCCGGGATTGCCGGGGCGGGGCGGCAGGAAACCGGGCAGGCGCGCAAAGGCGTCGGTTCCAATCGTGCCTTCGGGCAGGCTGTCGCCGCGCAGGTTGACGCGAACGCCGTTGAGCGTGTAAAACGCGCCGGATTGTCCGGGCGTGCAAAAGCCGAAGCGCACGCTTTCGGTTTGGCTCGCCGTGGATTGGGTAGATTGAGCAAGTTCCGTCGCCTGCTTCGGCCCGTCGTACAGGCGCAGGGTCAGGCGCTGCAGGGGCGGGCGATAGCCCGGGCGATAGGGAACATTGGGGAACCACCAGGACGCGCGTCCTAGCCGCCACGCCTGCCGGATCGTCACTTTCGTCGTTTGTCCGGGCGGCAGAACGCGCGTGCGATGGGCGACATCGGAACGGCGGAGGCCGCCGAGCGCATGGGCGAGAATCGTTTCGCTCCAGATCACGGTTCGCGGCCTGCGGTCGGCGTTGATAAACGTCACGTCATAGGCAAGCGTGTTGGCGCGGGTGTCGGGGCGGACGAAAACGTCGTCAATATACGCGGTCGGATAGACTTGCAGGGTCACGCCGCGCAGAATGCCGCGCGCCTGTCGGTCGTTCCATTCGGTGGCGGCAGGAACCGTGAAATGCCCCTCGGCGTCTTTGAAGCTGTTCCGGTCGCGCACGGCCACGCGTAGGAGCGCCGACCGGCCCGGCGTCACCGCCCGGCTGATGTCCATGCGAAAGGATGTCCAGGCCGATAAATGCCGCCCGACTTCCTGAAGGTGCGCGGCGTCCGGCCCGACCCAAACCGTCGCTTCCCAGTTCACGGCCTCGAACGCGATTTGCGTGACCTGCGCGGTCTGGCCGGGCAATTGGGGGATCGTGATGCGCCGCTCGTAGGTTCCCGCGCTGGCTTTGGGGAAGCCGTTCAATCGCCAGCCCCCGGCGGGAACCGGCAGCGTTCGGGCCGCCGTTTCGCCTTCGGGCCGGAATGTCCAGGCCGTTTTCGAGGCCAGATCAACGGTCAGCGTCGGAGCCGCGCCCGCCCGCGCCCCGCCTCCCAGTGCCAGCAACAAACTTACTATCAGCGCGCCCGCGCGCCGCGCCGCGCCGCCCTCGTCGCTTCTCACGTTTTTCCTGCTCCTGCGTTCCGCTTGATTGCGCGATTCCCCGCCAGCGGGGTTCGCCCCCTGTGGTTCGACGCGCCGGGAGCCAATTCCTTGCCGAACGCGTTACGGTCTATTCGCACGACGTAGAGCGCTCACCTAACCCCCGGCCCCTCCCAATCGCCGACGCGCTTCTCCACCGGGGCAGGGAGCCGGGGGGTTAGGTTGTATTTTCGGGGCGGGCGCGTCAGGCAGGACAACAAACGCCCGGCGTGGAAAGGTGGAAAGTGAGATTGAAGGGATCAGGGAGCCGTGAACAGGGGCGTGGCGACGACAATTAGAAAGGTGGCGCGGGACGGCCTGCGCCCGCTTCCCCTGGCGCTGACGGCGGTGACGTTGAGCGCGTTTGCGCTGGCGGTTCCGGCGCGGGACGTGATGAACGGCCCGACTGCCGGTCTCGCGCTGCTGCATCTTGGCCTGGGCGTCATTGTGATTGCGCCGGTCGCACGGGTTCTGTGGCGGCGCTGGCGCTCCGGGCCG
>JBBRNU010000748.1:0-2324 GCA_038230115.1 Chthonomonadales bacterium
CGATCCGTCTTTCATCGCGCCCTCGCTGCCCATGCCGCGATAGTCTTTGTAAGCCCGGCCCTGGTACAAAATCACCTCGCCGGGGGCCTCGCCGGTTCCGGCCAGCAAATTGCCGACCATGACGGCTGCCGCGCCCGCCGCGAGGGATTTCACGGCGTCGCCGCTGAACCGAATGCCGCCATCGGCAATCACGGGAACCTTGTGGCGGGCCGCTTCCTGCGCGCATTCCATCACCGCCGTCAACTGCGGCATCCCGACGCCGCTGACGATGCGCGTGGTGCAAATACTGCCCGCGCCCAGCCCGACGCGCACGCAGTCCGCCCCCGCCTCAATCAAGGCCCGCGTTCCTTCCGCCGTCACAACGTTACCGGCGACAATCGGCAGGTCGGGAAACTCGCTGCGAACCGCGCGCATCGCGTGCAGCACGCCGCGCGAATGCCCGTGCGCGGCGTCAATCACAATCAAGTCCACGCCCGCCTCGACCAGCGTGGCCGTGCGTCCGATGGGGTCGCGCAGGGGGCCGATGGCCGCGCCGCAGCGCAGGCGTCCGCGCGCGTCTTTGGTAGCGTTGGGAAATTGGCGAACTTTCTGAATGTCTTTGATGGTGATGAGGCCGAGGAGTTTGCGGTTGTTGTCCACGATGGGGAGTTTTTCGATGCGGTGGGTTTGCAGGATGGCCTGCGCCTGCTCCAGTGTGGTTCCGAGGGGGGCGGTTACCAGCCCGGTTTTGCTGGAAGTGTCGGTCGTCATGACGTCGCGGATCATGCGATTGTAATTGGTTTCGAAGCGAATGTCGCGGTTGGTGAGAATGCCGACGAGTTTTCCGGTTCCCGGCTCGGTAATCGGGACGCCGGAGATGTGGTAGCGCTCCATCAGCAGAATGGCGTCGTGAATGGTGTTGTCGGGCGGCAGGCTGATCGGGTCAACGATGATGCCGTGTTCCGAGCGTTTCACCTTGTCCACTTCCTGCGCCTGCTGCTCCGGCGTCAGGTTGCGGTGAATGATGCCCAGCCCGCCCTCGCGGGCCATAGCAATCGCCATGCGCGCTTCGGTCACGCGATCCATCGGCGAGCTGAGAATCGGCACGCGAAGCGAAATATCGCCCGCAAGGAAGGTGCGCGGGTCTACCTCGGCGGGCGTAATGTCGGTATCGCGCGGCGTGAGCAGCACGTCGTCGAAGCTCAATCCCTCCCGAATCTGGGTCTCGATTTCCTGCATGGCTTGCTCCCGTTCTAAACCTGGTTAAACCGGTCTGACGCCGCTCCCGCGAGCGGAAAATTAGGTTAGTATACCGTTTCCACGAGGGCCATGTCAACTCGAAATCAACCGACAAAAAGAGGGCAAACCTTAGCGCGACCGCCTCACAACGGCGGTTTCGGTTCGGTTTCCTTCGAACGCTCTTGACAATTGGCCTGGTTCGAGTTACACTATGAGCGGTTCGAAACGAGGGCCTATAGCTCAATGGCAGAGCGCCCGGCTCAAAGCGGCGCGCCTAAGTTCAGTTGATTTTACCTGAATAGGGCGGACCGCGCAGGGCTTCCGAAAGAGTAATCCTTCGGTAACAACCTGTCAAATTCGGGGAAGCCTACCTCACGCCTCACGCGACAGGGTAATCCCGAGCCAAGCGTCCGCCAAGCGCGGACGAAGGTGTAGAGACTCGACGGCAGGCGTCCTTCGGGACGAAGAGAGAGTCCAGACCACGAACTCGAAAGGGGCCGTGAAAACGGTAGTGGGACGCATAACTGGTTGGTTGGAGGTTCGACTCCTCCTGGGCCCATTTTCCATTCAGGGCGCCTTTCGCATTGGCGCGGTTCGGGTCGGAGCGTTCGCCGTCGCGGCAGCCCGGCCCAAACCTTTCCCATCGCTTGCTCTTTTCCGCTGATTTTCGACGCTTTCTCCTCGTTTCCTTCCGTTTTTCTTCGTTCGCCTGCGGTGAAAAAAAGCGCAAAGAAGGCTTGCGCTTTTGGCGAAAGTGTGTTATCCTAGCCGAAATCTACAACGAAGTAGAATCTCCACGTAAATTTCCCTTTGATCGCACACTTCGCCCCTGTCAGCGCTGACATCGCGGCGCTTGCCGGTTCCCTTTCGCGCGGCCCCGATGTTCGCGCGCCCTTCCCCTCGCGGCCCTGACGCCCTCCGAACGCGCCGCCGTCCTGCGCGCCAGCCAACACATTTCAAGACGATTATCGCCAATTTACCTGGATTTACTTTGGACGCTCTTCGCGTTGGGAGATTTGTTATGACTCGCTTCCCAGGCCGGAAACGCGCCGAACGCCGAAGCCGCTGGAGCCGGTTTGCGCTCGCGGGCGGCCTTGCCCTGACCC
>JBBRNU010000749.1:0-2314 GCA_038230115.1 Chthonomonadales bacterium
ACGCGATGCGCGCCCGGATGGATCAGTACGGGGACGTCGTGCGGACATTGGCGCTGCAACACAAAACGCTGTTTGTGGACACGCAGGCCGCTTTCGACGCGGCCCTGAAATATTACTATCCGGCGACCCTGGCCTGGGATCGCGTTCACC
The DNA here is from genome assembly GCA_038230115.1 of Chthonomonadales bacterium. GTDB lineage: Bacteria > Armatimonadota > Chthonomonadetes > Chthonomonadales > Chthonomonadaceae > JBBRNU01. The sequence goes on from JBBRNU010000749.1 coordinate 151, forward strand.
CCAACCACGTCGGCAGTATGATCCTGGCCCGCGCCTTTCTGCACGCCCTCGATTTTACGTGGTGAGGACGCTTCGGCAGCGGCGCATCTTGCGTCGGACGCGCCGACAATCAAACCCCGACTTTCCGCTTGAACCGCGCCCGATGAGGCGGTTCAGTTAGCGCCGGCCTTCCAGAGCGCCGCGATTTGCGGCTTGAGGATGGCCGTCCACTCCCGGTAGCCTTTGGCGTTGAGATGAAGCCCGTCCGCCCGCAGAATGTCAGGACGCGGTTTCCCTTCCGCATCGAGCAGCCGCGAATGCGAGGCGAGGAAGGTCAACTTCCGCGGTTTGGCAGCGTCGCTCTGGATGAAGCGCTGGATCAAACGATTCGCCTCCAACACTTTTTCTTCCTGACTCCAGCGCGCCACGCTCGGATTGATGGACATGTAGACCAGGCGAGTCTCCGGCAGCGCCGTAAGCGCCCGGTCGGCAAAAGCCTGAAAATCCTTCAAGACCTGAGCCGGGGATTTGCCGGCGGCGAGATCGTTGCCGCCGGCATACAAGACGATCATCTTGGGTTTGTAGGGCAGTACGATGCGGTCGGCGTAGCGCACGCTGTCGGCGATTTGCGAGCCGCCGAAGCCGCGATTGATGACCGGAAGACCGGGCAAGTCCTGCGCCAGGGTAGTCCAGAGCCGAATGCTCGAACTTCCCACAAACACGATGCCTCCGGTCGGCGGCGGGTTCTGCTTGTCGGCGGTTTCGAACGCGGCGATTTCTCCCGCGAACGGCGCTTCCGCCTGACGCTGCGGAGCAGACGGCGACGCCGGGCTGCCCTGCCCCTGCCCGAACGCGGGCGCGGTCAGCGCTAGCGCGAACAGGCCGCTCCATACGGATAATTTCATAATCCAGCCTCCAAAAGCCGCTTCGCCTCGATTTTTCGTTTGCCGGAGATGATCCTTAGACGGGCCGATTGGGATCGTCCTCGATGCGCGCGGCTGGATTCTGGCGGTAGAATCCACTGAGAACCGCGTACAGGTCGGGGTGGGTCTCGCGCATACGGACGGATTTCTCGAAGAAGCATTCCGTCGCCACCGCAAAAAACTCGGCGGCATTGACCGCGCCGTAGGCGTCGAGCAGAGAATGCTGCCCATGCGCCACCTTATGAACCAGGTCGGCGTACTCGGAAGACATGACCCGCGCCCAGGTTTCGTACTGCGCGTCATCGGCAAGGGGCGGCACGCCATCGGCGCTGCCATCGCGCATATCCAGCTTGTGGGCGAACTCGTGATAGACCACGTTCCGCCCATCCGTCGCGTTCAGCCCCCCGTCGCGAGTGTCGGCCCAGGAAATAATGACGGGGCCGGTGAGCCACGCCTCGCCCAGCAGGCCGCCCGGCGCTTCATGCATAACGCCGTCGGGGCCGAGCGATTGCTGCTTGGCGACGAATGCGGCGGGATAAACTAGGATGGACTCGACGTTCGGGTAAATCTCGCGATCCAGGTTCAGGATCAGCAGGCACGCCTGACTCGCGATCTCGACTTTGATCTCGTCGGTAAGCGTCAGACCGCCGCAGCCCTCCCAGTTCTTCTCGGCGATGAAGATTCGCAGCAGATCGTGCAGATGGCTCCGCTCTTCCGAGGTCAGGCGCAGATAAAAAGGCGTATCCCGCTGCAGGACGTCGAGCCAGGCCGAAGGGAACGGTTCGGCGAGGAGCGCGTGCCGGCGGCGTTCGGTCAGCCAGGCGAAGACCATTGCGAGTTCCTGTCCGTCCTTGAACTGGCATTTTCGGGCGTTAGAAATAGCGGCGCTGCGCGTCAACACCCGCTAAAATTTCCGCGCGGCTTGCTGCATGTATGCGTCTTACGACCGCGCATTTCCTCTGTTTACGCGCCTCCTTACGGAAAGTTCGTGATTTTCCGCGTTCCTGAAAGCCAGGACGCTCGACCGCGCCGGCATACGTTCAGGGGCGTATCCGGCAAATAAACGGCGCTTATTCGGGGCGCGCCCGCCTCCCCTAAAGCCTGTCATTGCCCCGGAGAACGCTCGACGGCTCGCCTTTCGGGCTTCCCGTTCCGCGCGTTATCAGCGTCCGCCGCGTCAGGGCCAGCGCATCTAAATGACGTTGAAATCGCCCTGGTCTGAGCGGGTATCCTGAGTCATCTTTTCTCAGGAGCCTGCCGAT
>JBBRNU010000750.1:0-2314 GCA_038230115.1 Chthonomonadales bacterium
AGCCGTTCGCATTTGACCCCGACTGCGGACGCGGGCGCGCGGGGCGACCGGCGTTCGGACGCGCCCCATACCCATCGCGGTCGTCGCGCGGCATTCGCACGCCGTTGCGCCCGTTCGGGATCGGCTCCGGCGCAACCGTCAAATCCGGCTCGAAGCCCGCGATGACCGTCTTTTCGATGGTCTGCTTCAGCAGCCGCTCGATGGCCGTCAGCAGTTTATGCTCGTCCACGCAGACCAGAGAAATCGCCTCGCCCTCGCTGCCCGCCCGCCCGGTTCGTCCGATGCGATGAATGTAGTCTTCGGCCACGTTGGGCAGTTCGTAATTGATGACGTGCGGCAGCTGGTCAATGTCCAGGCCGCGCGCCGCCAGGTCGGTCGCCACCAGCACGCGCACAGTTCCCGCTTTGAAATCGGCCAGGGCTTTCGTGCGCTGCGGCTGACTTTTGTTGCCATGAATAGCGGACGCCGCGATGCCGTCGCGCTCCAGCTGCTCGGCCAATCGGTTCGCGCCGTGCTTGGTGCGCGTGAAAACCAGACCCTGCCGCAAATCGTGCTTGCGGATCAGGTGGGTCAGCAGTTCGCGCTTGCGGTCGCGATCCACCAGATGCGCGATCTGCGTCACGAGCGCCTCGGTTTCGTTCGACCGGGCGACCTCGACCCGAACCGGCGCGTTGAGCAGGCCGTCGGCCAGCCGCTTGATCTCGTCGGAAAACGTCGCCGAAAAGAGCAGATTCTGCCGCTTGTTCGGAAGCAGGGCGAGGACTTTTTTGATGTCGTGGATGAAGCCCATGTCCAGCATCCGGTCGGCCTCGTCCAGCACGAGGATTTCCACGCGGGACAGGTCTACGGTGCGCTGCTGCGCGTGGTCGAGCAGGCGTCCGGGCGTGGCGACGAGAATGTCCACGCCGGTTTGCAGGGCGCGGTACTGCGGGTTGATGTTGACCCCGCCAAAAATGACCGTCGAGGTCAGGGGTAGGTATTTGCCATACACGCGCACGCTCTCCTCGACCTGCGCGGCCAGTTCGCGCGTCGGGGTGAGGATCAGGGCGCGGATGGGGCGGCGCGGGGGCAGGGCGCGTCCGGTGCGCGGGTCGCGGGGCGGCGCGGGCAGGACAGGCGGTTTCGCGTTGAGTAATTGCAGCAGGGGAAGGGTAAACCCGGCGGTTTTGCCGGTTCCGGTCTGCGCGCCCGCCAGAACGTCCCGGCCCTGAAGGATCAGCGGGATCGCCTGCGCCTGCACCGGCGTGGCTTCGGAATAGCCTTCATCGGCGACCGCGCGCAGCAGTTCGGGCGCAAGGCCCAGGGTGGAAAAAGACAAAGACAAGGGTGGCGATGCGACGGACGATGCCATAAAACGGTTCTCCTAGATCAGCCTGTGGGCCAGTGGCCCTCGAAGCCGGTCCAGGCGGAAAGTGCGGGCAGGGCGTTGATTTCGGGGTATTTCGGGAAAGACCACGAGCAGGGTTGAAACGCAGACCGGATTGCGCGACAAAGTTTCCTTGCGACTAGGATATACCCTATTTTACCCCCGTATGTCAAAACCGGGGCCGCGAACGCGCCTAATTTGCGTCCTCAGCCCCGGTTCCGAAAGAAACGAAAGTAACTGCCGTGCAATTACTCTACTTGCGATAATGCGGAAGCGAACTCTTGGCTGCCGCCGTCTCTATGTCAACGCGAGGACCGAAAAGCGATCTTCGGGCCGCTCACGGGTAACGAAAGGAAGGAACCTGCGGAAATTTGCGCGACGCCTGTGCCGCGCCCCGTACCGTCCCACAGAATTTATTCCGCGTTCCCCAACCTTTCGCGCCTGACAGAGATACCGGGTTTGTCCCGACTTTCATGCTTGCATGTCCGCCTCAATTTCGACCCCGCCAACCGGAAACGGCGAAAAAACAGTTCGGTTCGACCGGGCCAAAGAGAAACGGGCGGCCCGCAGTTGCGAAGGCCAGCCCGTTTCTGGTAGATAAGACCGATAGGCGGAGCCAAACTTGACGAAGTCCGGAACCTTCATCGTTATGCGTATGGTTCAGCAGCACGGCGCTTAAATGGGTTTGCGAAAGAACGCTCTCCTCATTTTCTGTATATAGCAAGTTCCATGCCAAAAGGTTCCCCGCGCTTGTTTTTGCCCGTATTTTTTTCGGGTCTGGCGATTATTTGCATTGAACTCGCAACACGAAGGTTGAAAATGACAGTTCGCCGCCGTTAGTTGACACACGCTGGCAGGTTTTGACGGGGAAACGCTCCGCGCCGCCAGCCCAACCTTCAATCTTTACCGTCGTCGCCGCTCCCAGGCGTCGCCGCTCCCAGGCGACAA
>JBBRNU010000751.1:0-2313 GCA_038230115.1 Chthonomonadales bacterium
AGCGAGTCAGCAAAAAGAACGTCTGCCTGATGGAGAAACCGTTCTCCGTCTGCTCAAAAAGACAACGAACGACGGTAAAGTCTCCCCGGATGAGTTTGAATTGTCCTCGCTTGATAAAACGTCGGCGCTGCAATCCCTCTCCGTTTGGGCCGAGCGCCTGACGTCTCTTGAACAGGCGAGAGAATTCATGGGGGAGAGAAAAGAAGCGTACCCGATTTTTTGCTCCCTCAGTGTGGATAAAATCCGAGATTTGCGCCCGAACCCGGATAACATAGCGATCGGTTCTCTCGATGCCATATGGGATTCGCTTACCGTAGTGCAAGACGGAAGCGAAGTTCCCGACACGCGCCCCGGAGCGGAAGGTCATCCGGGAATTATTGGGCTGATGCGACTGCCGGGCCTGCCGAAACCTCACTTCTATAGCCTCAGAAGCCAGTTGGCAGACCTCGCCAACCTGACTTTGAAGCGAATACCACAATCCTGAAGCAAAAAACGACATTTTCAGCGAACCGTCAGGGGACGCTTAGTTGTTCGACGGTTCCGGCGCCGCCGGGCGTGTCGGGATTGGCGGCGAAACTGGACGGAGGCTTGACGTGCAGGAACCGCTCGACGGGAATCGTGACGGGATGCTGCGCGTCGTCGGATTTGACGGGCGTCAGGTCGCTCAAACTTCCGCTTTCAACGTCGCCCCGGCTCCAGCCGCGCACTTCCACTTTGTCGCCCGCGCGCTTCACAATCGCCCACTGCGCGCTGCCATTCCGCGTCAAGTCCTGCGCCTGGGCAATGGGGATTTCCAGCCATTTGTCGCCGTGCGACATCTGGTACAAAGCGTCGTGGGTGGCGTAAAAGGTCGTATCCGGCGCGATATTGGACAGGTTCAGGTCGCCCGCGACGTTGGCGGCGAGGGGCTGGGCGGCCGGAGGCGGAGCGGGCGGAGCCGCGTTCTGATGCTCGTAGCGGGCAAGAACGGTGAAGCCAAGAATAAGGTTCGCTGCCAGCGATACAGCGATGACGGCGGTTTTCAGGCGGCTTCGCAGGCTGCGGGTTTGCGTGCGTGCGGCCAGTTGCGGAGGCGTTTGGGCGGCGGTGCGCTGCGCGTTGATTTCGGCCAGCAGCTCTTCCGGCGTCATTTCCAGTCCCAACTGCTGCACGGCCTCGCCCAGAGGAATGGTTTCGGCGACGTGCATTTGGTCGGCGTCCCGACGGGCTTCAATTGCGGCCATCGCCTGCGTCAGCTCCTGCGGCGTCACGCGCAGCTGGGCGGCGGAATAAGGCGTAGCGGCCGTGTAGGGCGTCGCTTCGGTTTGCTCCTGCTGTTGAGCATCGGGCCGTCTCCCCTGTCAGAATTTTCAAGTCGCGATTATCGAGCGGGCGGAGAACGGGCATTGATTTCCGTTCTTTGCGCTATTATAGAACAAATCGCGCAGGTTGGCTATGAAGTAATTCACAGACGCGACGTAAATCAATCCGGTTTCGCGGCTTCGGCGATTTCCGGGTCGGTTTTTGCGCCGCCGCGCACGACGCCGACCCAGTAGCGATCGGTTGGCAGATAGCGCCGGGTTACGTCGCGGATGTCCTCGGCGGTGATAGCCTGAACGCGGTCAAGATAACGCTGAGGCTCATCAATCGGCAGGCCATATACGCCGACGCCTGCGAGTTCGCCCGCCTGCGCGCCGAACGACTGCGTGCCGATGACGTGTTCGCCCAGGATAGTCGCTTTCGCCGCGTCCAGTTCTTTCGCCCCGACGAGTTCGTTCTGCAAGACGGCGATGTCGTTGAGCAGAAGCGCGCGGGCCTTCTCTTCATTTTCCGGCGCGGTTGAGGTGTAAGCGACGAAATTACCGCTGTCGCGCCGCGCGCGGTGGAAACTCGTCACCTGGTAGGCAAGGGCGTTTTCGCCGCGCACCGACCGGAAGAACCGCCCGCCCATGCTCGACGTGATTTCGGAAAGCGTATCCAGCGCGTGCCGGTCGTCGTTGGCGACATTGGCCCCGCGAAAACCCAGCACGCCTGCCGTCTGCTTCTTGTCGCGATAGAGGGCGCGCTCCTCGCCGGGAACGACTGCCTCGACGAACGGCCCCGGCTCGCTGTCCGCGCGCTGGCGGGCGGCAATTGGGTCGGCAGGCAGCAAATTGCGGAACAGGGCGATCGCCTCGTCTTCGTCCAGGTCGCCCGCCAGCCCGATGACGAGATTGTCGGCGGCGACGTAGCGGCGATGCCAGGCCGCCAGGTCGTCGGGCGTCAGCGGCGCGATGGCCTCGGCGATGCCGTTGGCGGGCAGGCCGTAGGGATGCGACGGGTAATAGGCGCTGG
>JBBRNU010000752.1:0-2311 GCA_038230115.1 Chthonomonadales bacterium
CGTCGTACAACAGCGGCAGGCTCGCGCCGACCCGCAGGCCAACGCCCACGCGCGGCGGGACGCGGCCCGCGCCGGTTTGGGACGCGCCGTCGAGCCGGACGAACTCATACGCGACGGCGACCCCGATCAGCCGCCCCTGCCGCGTGACGTCTTGCCGCGCCGTTACGGTTCCGCTCGCCGCCGTTCCCTCGCGCGCCAGCGCCAGCAGGGGCTGGTAGCGCCGCTCCAGAAACGCGAACGGCAGGCCCAGGGCCAGCAGTCCGGCCAATCCGGTCCCGGCCCAGTGCCAGCAGGTCGCGGCGAAGCGGGCGGCGCGAACCCGGCTCCGGCGATGCGTGGCGGGCGCGTCCGGCAGGTACGTAATCGGGAGCGGCTTGCCCGTGTAGGCTTTGGCGAACTCGTCGCGCGCGAGGTAAAACTCGTTATGGACGGCGACGCGCTGCCGGACGGGGCCGACCGAATAGGCGTAGGTGACATAGCCGCCCGGCGCGTCGTCCGGCAGGCGCTCCCTGCCGATGATCTGCGCGTTGATCGTGACGCCGCGCGTTTGCAGGGCGCGCAGTTCGCTCAGGTCGCGGCTTGCCAGAACGCCCCCGCCCGTCAGCTCGCCCGCCATGCCCAGCAGCAGGCACAGCCGCGCGGCGCGCAGGGCCGGGCGAAAATGCGCGGCGCGCGGGGGCGAGGCGGCCACCCCAATCTCCGGCACGATGGTTTCCGGGAGCGGCGTCAGAAGCGGCGCGACGGGCGCGGCAGGCAGGGCGCGCGGCCAGACCCGATACCCCGCCAGCATCAGCGCGAAGCCCAGCAGGTGCAAGCCGAACCATTGCGGCTGCGGGCGGTCGAACGTCGCCAGAATCAGCCCGGTTCCCGCCAGGGTCAGCAGCGCGCCGCACAGGACGAACCAGGCGGATAACAGGCGGCCATACTTCGGGTGCATCGCGCTTCTACTCCGGGGGATAACCGGCCTGCGTCAGCCGGTCGCGCAGCGCGCTTTCAGAGGCAATGTCGGCGTCATAGCGCACGCTCACGGACTTGCCCGCAAAGTTGACGGCGACGGCCTGCACGCCGGGCGTCGCGGCCAGCGACCGGCGGATGAAGTTCGCGCAGGCGGGGCATTCGATGGCTGGGCAGTGCGCGTTCAGCGTGGCGATAGTCATGCTAAATCTTTCGTAAAGTCTTTCCCGGTTCGCCTGAGCGTCCATTTCGGTTCGGCGCGTCCTCTTTCCTGTTACGAAGCGGAGGGCCAGGGGGTTCGCCGGGTTTCGGTTATCGAAAACGCGGGCGCGCCTAACTTTCCGATGCCGCCTAACCCCCGGCCCCTCCTAATCGCCGACGCGCTTGCCGTTCTCTGTGGGGAGGCCATTCACCTAACGCACGGGGGAAGGGGGTCGGGGGTTAGGTGAAGCGAGCGATCAAGGCGACTTCACGCGTGCGACCCGGCTCTCCGCGCCCAGAGTCGCCAGCCACTGCTCGACCAGCAGCAGCGCGAGGGCGGCGAGGGCGCTATAGGGCCAGAGCGGCCGCCCGCGCCGCAGGGGTTCCACCGTATCGCCCGAACCCGCGCCGCCCGCCCGAACGATGTAAGCGCCGCGTCCGCTGCGGCGTTTTTCCAGCGAATGCGGGTCGAGCGGGCGCAGGTCGCTTTCCTCGGCGGGCGGGTTCACGGCGAGGAGCGCGGCGAGCCGTCCCCCGGCCCGAATCGTGTGAAAACCGCACTGCGTCACGCGCTCGATAATCGCGCCGCCGCCCGTCGGGTCAACCGTCAGGCGCTCCGGCTGACCGTCCGGCCCGAACGCTTCCACCGTCCCGCGCGCCTGCCCCGGCTCCAGCGTCGCCGACGCCAGACCGCCCGGCGAAAACTCGCGCCGACTGGCCTGACTCGCCGTCACGCCCTTGACCAGCTCCTGCACGAGCGGGGGAAAGACGGGCTGACGGCTCAGGTCGCTGTCCGCGCCGGCAGGCGAGAAGTTGCACAAAAGCACGCTGCCCGCGCCCAGACTGCCGCGCGCCAGGGCCGGAGCGCCGTCCTCGAATTTCAGCAGGATTTCGGCGCGGGGATCGGGTTCGCCCGTGATGTAAAAACGCCGAAACTGCAATTTGCTCAAATCGGCGACGCCGGGGTCGCGAAACAGGGCGAGGAGCGGGCTGTCGTAGCGCGCTTCCGCGAGCGTGATGTAGCCCCGGCCCTGCCGCCCGGCGTCCATGAGCGATTGGGGCAGAAACGGCAGGCGGTCGCCGGTGCGAATGGCCTGCGCGAGCGCGCTCATCTGCGCCACGATCTTCGGCCCGCCGAAAAACACGATCAGCGCGC
>JBBRNU010000753.1:0-2310 GCA_038230115.1 Chthonomonadales bacterium
CCCGTCGCACGCGCTCACGATGATCGGCGTGACCGGAACGAACGGCAAAACCACGACGACGCGCATGACGGCGGCGATTTTGCGGGCGGCGGGTTGGCGGGTCGGCACAATCGGCACGCTGGGCGCGGAACTGGACGGCGAGCCGCTGCCCAGCGCACATACGACGCCGGAAGCCGATCAATTACAGGCGCTGCTCGCCGCGATGCGGGAGCGGGACGCGCAGGCCGTCGTGATGGAGGTTTCCTCGCACGCGCTGGCGCAGTTTCGCACGGACGGGATCGCGTTCAACGTCGGCGTGTTCACGAACCTGACGCAGGATCATCTGGATTATCACGGCAACATGGCGGCTTATTTCGAGGCCAAAGCCCGCCTGTTCGCCGAGTACCCGGTTTTATATCCGCGCCCGGACCGCAAGTTGTTCACTTCCGTTATCAATGTGGCGCAGTGGGAAGGCCGCGATCTGGTGACCCTGGCGCGCGGCGACATTCTGACCTTCACGACCGGCGGCAATCCCGCCGTCCTGCGCGCTCTTGACGTGGCGCTGACCGCCGACAGTTCGCGCTTCACCGCTGCCTATGATTCGGGAACCGAGCGATTTTCTTTGCCCATTGCGCTGCCGGTCGGGGGCGCGTTTCAGGTCGGCAACGCCCTAGCCGCAATTGGGGCCGCGCTGCGATTGGGCATCGCTCCGGCGACGATTGCCGACGGTCTGGCGAACCTGCCGCCGGTTCCCGGTCGCTTCGAGTCCGTGCCGACGGGCGGGCGCGGTTTCAGCGTGATCGTGGACTACGCGCACTCGCCGGACGGCCTCGACAACCTGCTGCGCTCGGCGCGCGACCTGCATCCGGCCCGTATTCTGCTCGTGTTCGGCTGCGGCGGCAACCGTGACCGCGCCAAGCGCCCGATCATGGGACGGCTGGCCGCGATGCAGGCCGACGTCGCCATTGTCACGTCCGACAATCCGCGCCGCGAAAACCCGCAGGCGATTATCAAGGAAATTTTGACGGGCATGGACAAAACGCAGAACCCGGAGATTCGGGCCGAAATCTTTGTCGAGGCCGACCGGCGGGCGGCCATCGCGCAGGCTCTTGCGCTCGCTCGAACCGGCGACCTGGTTTTGATTGCGGGCAAGGGCCACGAGGATTACCAGATCATCGGCGAGACGGTTCTGCCCTTCGACGACCGGCTGATCGCTCGCGAACTACTGGCGCAATTGCCCGACGCGGCGGAACCGGAAACGGCGCGCTGATGGGACGAACCAAGCAGACGGAAACCGAAATGGAGCCGTTCACACTGGCCTGGGCCGCGCAGACGATGGGCGCTCAGATTGTCGAGCGCAGCGACAACGGCGCGGGCGCGAACATTAGGAACGACGCGACAGGCCGAACCGTTACGAGCGTTAGCGCGGACACGCGGCGGCTTGCGCCCGGAGCCTTGTTTTTCGCCCTGCGCGGCGAGCATTCCGACGGCCATGACTACGTCGCGCAGGCGTTCGCGGCGGACGCGGTCGGGGTGGTGGTCGCCCTGGATGCAGACGTTTCGCAGACCCTGCCGCCCCCCTATGAAATGCCAGCGGGAACGCTGCTCGTCGTCGCGGCCCCGCTCCACGCGCTGGGCGAGCTGGCGCGCGAGTATCGCCAACAGTTCGCGATCCCCGTCATCGGCGTGACCGGCAGCGTGGGCAAAACCTCGACGAAAGAGATGATCGCGGCGGTTTTGCGGACGGCGGGCAGCCCCCTCGCAAGCGCCAAAAACCATAATAACGAGATCGGCGTTCCGCAAACCCTGCTGCATCTCAATCGGCGGCATCAATTCGCAGTCATCGAAATGGGAATGCGCGGGCTGGGCCAGATTGACCGTCTGGCCGAAATCGCCGCGCCCACTATCGGCGTGATCACGAACATCGGCTACGCGCACAGCGAGCTGCTCGGCTCGCAGGCCAATATCGCGCGGGCCAAAGCGGAACTGTTCGCGCGCCTGCCCCCGGACGGCATCGCGATTGCCGAGCGCAACGTCTGGCAGTGGCCCGTCGTGCGCGACAGCGTTCCGACCGGCTGCCGAACCATTCAGTATTCGCGCGACGGCTACGCCGAGTCGGACATTTACGTGCCGGAAGGCAGGACGACGCCAACCCCGGACGGCGCGACCGAATTCGACGTTTGCATCGCGGGCGTGACGTACCCGATTCGTCTGCGGGCGGTGGGCGCGCATCAGGTCGCCAATGCGCTGGGGGCGCTTGCGGTCGCCCTCGCCCTGGCGATTCCGATCCCGCAGGCGCTGGCCGCGCTGGAAGCATGGGCGGGCGCGGAC
>JBBRNU010000754.1:0-2304 GCA_038230115.1 Chthonomonadales bacterium
GCGCAGACTTTTGTCGTCCCGATGTCGAGACCAGTGATGAGTTCGTTTCTCGCCACGCTCTTTACCAACCCGCCTGTTGTGAGAATAGTAGAGTATTAGGGCGAATCAAATGCTCCCGCCGATTTCGGATTTCTGACTGAGTGCCGTTTGGGACGTCGCGGATGGCGCAGCCAATTCGTCTTGTTGCTTCTTTCGGTTCAACGCGCGCGTGTTGAGATAGTGACGGCGGATAAGAGAGAGGTTCAGAAAGATCCTGGAACCCAGAACAAGGACTGCGACCAGAGCCAGATCCACGCCTATCTGAGCGCCGAACCAGGCTAACCCGGCGGCAAGCAGGGTGTTCAGGACGAACCCACTGGTAAAAATGTCGTTCTGGAATCTGCCTTCGATGCCTGCCCGTATCCCACCGAACACGGTGTCGAGGCCGACCAGCGCCGCGACGGATAGGTAGGGCGCATACTCCGCCGAAACTGCGAGGTTGAATGACGAGAAAATCAACAGACCCACCACGAATCCCGCGACGAGGCAGGAAAGTGGGAAAAGGGCTTTCATCTATTTACTATCCTTGCTGTTGTCCTGAGACGACGCTTCGGGGGCGTGAGTAAAATGCATCTGGGTGCTGCCCGCGAAAGCCGGGAGCCTCAATTTGGGCTTTTCTTCGACCCGCACCATCGTAGTATCGTAGTTACGCAATGCCTCAAGCACGCCGCCCTGCAGATTCAGGCCGCCGTACAGGATTTTGGGGTCCCCGATTGCCTGAATTGCGTAGGGCGGGCTCGCGGGTTCACCATTGACGTGTACGACAGGACCAACGCATCGGACAGCGGTCGAACCTACAACCCTCTGACCATTGACGGCAATTGCTTCCGCGCCGGACGCGCGCATTTCATTGATGATATTTGAGATATCCGCATCGTGTATAAGATTATTCAGCTTACTTTGATCGGATGAACCGATCAAGTTACGCTTGCTGTCGAAAAGTGTCACCTGAATGCCCGGCCCGACGGCCTCCGTCACCCCCGCAAACATTTTGACGTCTTGAAGTTCTTTGTTCAGCTCTTTCGCGGCGCCTGTACCGCTCGCGAGCGCCTTTTCCATTTCGGAAGCACGCTGCCGCAGTTTTGTAACTTCTTCCGCCGAGTCTCGGTGCGCTCTTTCCTGCAGCGCCGAGGGATGAAAGTCGAAGCCCGGTCTTGCGATGGCCTCTCCGGAACTCGCGATGTGTTTGGCCGTAAAGGCAGCTGCGGCGAGAAGCAGGCCTAAAACAAAGCAGAGGGCGCTGATCTGCCAGTAGAACGAACGATGGGTGATAGTCGCCGAAAAGACGCTCATGGAAGGCCTGCATTACTTCTGTCCCGATGACATTAGACGGGACCTCTAAAACACAACAATACTCAAATTACGACGGGGCCGGGAGTTCATTGTGATCCTCCCTAAGGGGGCGTACTCTCCGCAAGCGGCGTCAAGTTCATTGAACCGATATTTTGGGCACGCGGGGTTGCGGCGACCCGTGGAATGCATGCCGGCGCGGTAGGGCATGTCAAATTGATCGCCGTAAGCTTTTGGGCAATCTCCGCGTCACGGGAATAGATGTTTTTCATCGCCTCCAACTTGTTGGAAATGTCTTCAGGCTGTCCAAACTGTACCGTGACGCCATCTTTCATATTTAAGCACAAATTGTCGTTCTGGTCAACCTCTATTTTAGCGATATGCACCGTGGAGATCCGGGAGCAGTCATGATATATCAAGATTGCGGCGCTAAGCGCCTGATCGGCGATCGTGGCCCCCTCTGTCAGCGGTTCCGCGCGCGCGAGCGTAACCAGTGGCAGTTGGCGCGCGAGTGCCGGACGCACGGGCCGGAGCGGGAAGCGATCTTCGTCCACTTCCCATCGTTCCCCGGTTACGATCAACTGAACTACCGGCGTCCGCGGACTGACAACAATATCCACGGCATTGGGGAAACGTCGCCGTGCGACCGCGTCGCGGATCCATGGAAAGCCCTGTAAGCTCCGGACTTCCTGACCTAGCGGGGCACAAAACCAGTTCGTTCGGGAAGGAAGGGTTGCGGCAAGCGTTACCGCGCGGGCCTCTTGAGGCGTGAGACCCGCTAGTCCATGCAGTTGTATCTTCTTGACGGCCATCGCAGGCGAAGTCAGAAGGGCGGCCCCCAATTCCACGACGAGAACGGCGTAAAGCGCGATGAGCGCAATATGTCTTGCGCGTCGTACATCGGCGGCTTTTCGGGGAGCGCGTTTTATTCGCGCTGCATTGTGGCGGCTGCGCCGTGGTCGTTCGGCGGATGCC
>JBBRNU010000755.1:0-2299 GCA_038230115.1 Chthonomonadales bacterium
CGGTCGGGTACGCGGCGATAGTCTGCCGGTAGGACAAATACACGACCGCCAGCAGCGCCAGAATAATAAAAATGATCGGGCCGATATAAAGCAGACCCAGCGCGCCGAGCGGCAGCAGAATGGTCAGGGCGGCTTCCGGGCCATACGCTGAGGAAGAGAGGGCGTCCAGGCCGAGCATGGGAATACCGGCCACGACGCCAATCTTCTGCTCGTCTTCTTCGTGCGAGGCCAGCCGTCGGCCCAAAAGTCTATCCGCAAGTGACATAAAGCCTGCCTAAAGAGCGATGGAGGATGGACGTATCCGCAAGTGACCTTGATCCAGGGCCAGGAAGACGGGGCTATCAAAGCCTAATTGTGAAAGGCGCGTCGACCGGGCATGAATGCCCGTTCTAAAACGCAAAGCCCGCCTGCGCGGGCTAAACACGCTCTGGCGCTTCGGCGATGCAGACATGCACCGTCGGTTGGGCGTTGCAGACACGCTCTAGCGTTTGGGCATTGCAGGCCACGCAGGTGGTCTGTGCATTTCAGAACGGGGTTTCAATCCCGTTCGACGGGCCTTTCAGAACGGGGATTTATTCCCGTTCGTCCGGTCTTCGCCTATTAGAACGAGCATTCATGCCCGGTCGACGAGCAGGCTGGCATCAGCAGCAAGTCGGGTGCGCGCCTTTGCGTCCTCTCTGTGTCTCTGTGGTTCAAACCTCAACGCGCCAGCTTATGGGCGCAAAAGTCTTTGCGTCCGCGAGGACGCCCAGCGAAGCGCGCCGAAGGCCTCCGTGCCGGGTCTTTTATAGGCCCGCACAAAGCCGCAGGCTTCCTAGTCGGGTCTTTTATAGGCTCGACGAGCCGACATTCGCAACGCGCTCAAGAACCACGACGGCATGAAAAGAAAACAGATTTTACCCCGGCGCTAAAATGGCGTCCACGAAGCGGCGCAGGCCGGTCGTCAGCTCGTCAATGCGAAGCGAATCGCCCGGCGGAAAGTCCGCGTTTTGATAGAGATAATTTGCCAGCGCCTCTTCGCACAGCGCCTGCCAGAACCGCGCGCCGCCGGGCAGCGTTTCGCGGTCAATGTGCGCCTTGATCAGTTCCATAACGACGACCGACAGCACGACGGTGCATTGGCGCGTCTCGCTATCGGGACGATGCACCCTAAACGGGAAACCGAGATCGGCTCCAATGCTCACTCCCGCGCCGGGCTGAAACTCGATGCGGTAGCCGTTGATCGTGGTCATTCCGAAAGTAAGCCCGGACGCGGCTGTGTCGGGTTTGCCGGGCGCGGGCGAGCGGGCGGGCGTAGTCTTCAGCGCCGTCTGCACCGCCCCGCGCAGCGTTTCGGCTGTGAAAGGCTTTCGCAGGAAGTCCGTCGCGCCCGCCTTCATCGCGTCTACGGCAAGATCAACCGTTCCAAACGCGGTCGCCATGATAATGCGCGCGTCGGGCGCGTGGTAGCGCATCTGCCTCAGAACGTCCAGCCCCTCCAGCCCCGGCATTCGCTGGTCGAGCAATACCAAATCCCAGTTTTCCCCGCCGCCGAACTTTGTCAGACCCTCGTCGCCATCCGCAGCGACTTCGACGGTATGTCCTTCGTGCTGCAGAGCCAGGCGCACCATCATCCGAATGTTGTTTTCGTCGTCCACCACCAGAATACGCGCCATCGCAGTCATTCCTTCCTGTCCGTCGCCTTCGCGTCGGCGGCTCCGGCCGTTCCAGTCGCCTCCGTCAAGTTCGTTTGTGCAATCGGTCGGTCGCTTCCGTTATAATCGGGGGACAACGGAGCGGGGGCTTCGGCCAATGTCGGGACGGCGTTCCCCCCGGTCGAGCGCGGATCGGTCGCCTCGATTGAAAGCGGGAGGGTCGTCGCCGTTGCGGACGAGAGACTTTGAAGGGGCAGCGTGAACGTGAAGACGCTGCCCGCGCCCGGCTCGCTCGCCGCCGTGATGGTTCCGCCGTGCGCCTTGACAATGGTCTGCGCGATGGACAGCCCCAATCCGGCCCCGCCGCGCGTCGCGCCGGGAACCTGTACGAACCGCTCGAAAATGCGCGCCAGGTATTCCCGCGCGATCCCCGCGCCCGTATCCTCCACCGTAAAAACGACGTGTTCGCCTTCCTGCCGCGCCCGCGCCGTCACGCGCCCGCCCTCCGGCGTGTGGCGCACGGCGTTGTTGATGAGGTTGATCAACACGCGGACGATCTGCCCCGAATCGGCGCGCACGCCGGGCAGCGCGTCCGAGACCTCGCCCGTCAAAATAATGCCTTTCGCCTGCGCCTGCGACGCGACGGACTTGACGGCGCTCTGAAC
>JBBRNU010000756.1:0-2287 GCA_038230115.1 Chthonomonadales bacterium
CATTCCAGCCGCTTCCGCCGCCGTTATTGTTTCCAGAGCCGCTTTTCCCGTATCCATTTCCGCTTCTGTCGCCGTTGCCATAGCCGCCATTCTTGCCGTAGCCGCTTTGTGAAGCGCCGCCGTTGTTATACCCGCCGCCATTCCCATTTCCGTAATTTCGATTTGCGCTGCCGTCGCCGTTATTCTGGCCCCGGCGCGTGACGTTTTCGGTATGCGGCCACTGCCCCCAATCGTTGGCGGCGGGCGGGCGGTAAGTGGCAGGCGGCGGGGACTCGGCGAGCGGCGCGTCGTTTGCCGCTTCTGACAATGGGTAGCCCCGGTCACGCCCCTGCCCCGCCCGAATCGCCTGCTGCCGGTAGGTTTCCACGTCGGCGAGTATCTGCTGGATGGCGCGCTCGATGCCGAAGCGCCCGTTGAGCGGGTGGAGGTAGGCGAAGCGGTCGGCGTAGCGCCCGCGCACGGAGTTCGAGCCGACGCTGGCGAGAATGGGAATGAGTTCGGCGAGGGCGTTATCGCGGCCCTGCGGCGTCTGCAGGTCGTGGCGCTGCAGCGACAGTTCGATTTCGAATTCCACGCGCGGGATCGCCTGATCGAGCGCGGCCTGAAACACGTCGGTCTCGCCGCGCTTCACGAGCGAGTCGGGGTCGTCTCCGGCAGGCAGGCGCGCGACGCGGACTTCCGCGCCCTCGACGCCGATGGCTTCCCAGACGGTCGCGCCGCGCAGGGTCGCCTTGACGCCCGCATTATCGCCGTCGTAGCAGATGACGACGCGCGGGTTGTATTTGACCAGGAGCCGGGCATGTTCTTCGGTCATGGACGTGCCAAGCGTGGCGACGCACTGCGTAAACCCGGCTTGGTGCGTCGTGATAACGTCCATGTACCCCTCGACAAACACGGCGGGGGTGTCGCCCGACAGTTTTTTGCGCGCGAAGTGCAGGCCGTACAGGGTGCGGGATTTGTCGAACAGGGCGGACTGTTCGGAATTGAGATACTTGGCCGGTTCGTCCTTGCTCATCGCCCGCCCGCCGAACGCAATGACGCGCCCGTTGAGGTCGTGGATCGGGAACATCAGGCGATGTCGGAAGGCGTCATAGTAGCCGCTTCCCTCCTGCTTGCGCGTCTTGATAAGTCCGATTTTGGCGGCGAGTTCGAGGTTGGCGCGTTTTTGCTGCAGGTGGAAGGTGAGGGCTTCCCAATCGGGCGGCGCGAACCCGATGTCCCACTGCTCCTGCGTGGATTTGAGGATGGCGCGGTCGGCGAGGTAATCGCGGGCTTCCTGGCTTTTGGTCAGGCGGTCTTGAAAAAACTGGACGGCGAGCGCGTTGAGTTCGAGCATCTGTTCGCGTTCGCTGGCGCGCTCCGGGCTGACGCCGCGCCGCTCGAAGGGGATGCCAGCCCGCCGCGCCAGCCATTCCAGCGCCTCGACGAAGTCCAGGTTTTCTTTCTTCTGGACGAACTTGAAGAGGTCGCCCGCCTCGCCGCACGAGAAGCACTTGTAGATGCCCAGGTCGGGGCTGACGTTGAAGGAGGGCTTTTTGTCGGCGTGGAACGGACACAGCCCCGTCCAGTTTTTGCCGGAGCGTTTCAAGCGCGTGTATTGCCCGATAATCTCGACAATATCGCTCCGCGCGCGAATTTCTTCCTTCACGTCCTGCAGGTCGCGTTCCACCCAAGCTCCCTTGCCACACTAATACGGTCTAACGATTATGAAGTTGAATTTTGCGGCGGGCCGTCCTCTAAACTCTCAAAACCAGCGCGTTCTATTTCCGCACGTCAGGATTCGGGCGTTACGCTCAACTCCTTTGAAGGGCGAGAAACGCGAACTTGCAGAGGGCGACGCACCAGCCAGCGAACATTAGTATGCAGAACGTCAATCCCAATGTCTGGTAACGAGACGCCGCGTTTGACGCTACAGACCGGCCTCGCAACAACTCCATAATCGCCTGCCCCCCGTTCAGAGGCGGGATGGGCAGCAGGTTTCCGGCAGTCATTTTTGCTGACAGAACGCCGAGCGTAATGACAAAACCGCGCGTTTGAAACAGGGCTGCCGCCTTCCTCAGAAGGGTTTGCCCCTGAGTCAGCGGCGCGAACGCGCCCACCACCACCTGAGAGAACCCATTGGCAAGAGAACGCTCCGCGGCGACCACTCCGACGCAAGCCGAGGCGAGAAGAAAAACGGCCAGCGGGCCGGACAGGATAATCGCCCATCGCCAGGCTAAGGGCAGACGACCGAATCCCTCCGGCTCCGTTTCCTCGCCTGAAAACGCCATTCCTTTGAAGGAAACCG
>JBBRNU010000757.1:0-2281 GCA_038230115.1 Chthonomonadales bacterium
GCTGCGCGTCGCTTCGCTGGGCGGAACCTACGTTCAGAAGATCAACCCGGAAACCGGCAAGCTCGACCGCGAAGTGCCGGACTTTACAAACATCACGGTTGACTTTCCCGCCGGGTCGTCGCTGATGCTGCTTGGCACGGTCATCAATGAGCAGGGCTGGCAGGATATGATCCGGGGCAACAAGGCCACGCTGTACTTTGGCGGGAACGGCGTCGAGATTCGCCCGGAGCGTGTCTGGTCGGACGAGGTGGAAGGCAGCACGGAGCCGGTCAACGGGCCGGGCGAGGACATCGCGATCCACGAGCGGAATTTCCTCGACTCGATCCGCAACAACACAGTTCCGAACTGCAACATTGATCTGGCGACGCGCGTGCAAACGATGATTTCGCTGGGCGACATGGCCTTTCAGCAGGGCAAGACCATGCACTTCGACGCCAAAACGCGCAAAGCGCACGGCTAGAAATTCGGCCTCAAGACCTTCTGTAATAAGGCGCGGCGGCAGGGAAACACAACTTCCTGCCGCCGTTCTTCTTTGTGGTTGCGGGCTGAATTCACCGCACGCGCTTCGCTGGTGGTTCCTCTGATACGTCCGTCGAAACGCTTGGGTCACCCCTCGTCCCTGGCCCTTCTCCCTGCATGGGAGAAAGGAGCGAAGGCCGTAGCCTGTGCCGTTGCAGGAAGTGGGATGAAGGCGTGAGGCGGGCGCGTTGCAGACAGAGAAGAATCTTGCCCCGGCACGTCGGCATTGCGAATTAAGCCCGCGCAGGCGGGCTTTGCGTTTCAGAACGGGGTTTCAATCCCGTTCTGCCCGTTCATTGGGAACAAAAACATCCATGCTTCGTGAAGAACCGACGCGGGTGGCGCGGCGCGCGATGGCGACGCGCTTTGAAATCGCCCTCTATGGCGCTAACCATTCGCTGTTGCGGGCGGCGGGCGAGGAGGCGCTGGACGAGATCGAGCGGCTGGAAGCGCAATTGAGCCTGTATCGGGACGACAGCGACATCAGCGACCTGAACCGCCGCGCCGTGCGTGAAGCCGTTCCCGTTGACCCGCGTCTTTTTGCACTGCTGCAGGAAGCGGCGCGGTTGAGCGCGGCGATGGCAGGGGCGTTCGACATTACGGTTGCGCCGCTGATGCGCTGCTGGGGGTTTGTCGGCGGCGGGGGCGCGATGCCGACTGAAGGGGAAATTCGGGAGGCTATGGCGTGCGTGGGAATGCGGCGCGTGCTGTTCGATGCGGAAAATTATACGGTTCGGTTCGATACGGACGGCGTTTCGCTCGACCTGGGGGCGATTGGCAAAGGCTACGCAATTGACCGGGCCGCAGAACTGCTGCGCGAGAATGGCGTGACAAGCGCGCTCCTGCACGGCGGAACCAGTACGGTCTATGGGCTGGGAAGCGAACCGGAGGGGCAGGGCTGGCAAGTCGCCATTCAAAACCCGCAGGCGGAAGCAGGGAAAGAAGACCGTGAAACGCTCGCGACGGTCACGCTGCAGGACGCCGCGCTTTCGGTTTCGGCCCCACACGGCAAATCGTTCGCACTGGAGGGGCGGCGTTACGGTCACGTCCTCGACCCGCGAACCGGCTGTCCAACGGTCGGCGCGCTGCTGGCCGCTGTTGTCACCGAATCAGCGACGGAAAGCGATGCCCTTTCTACCGCGCTCCTGACATTAGGCCGGGACGGACTGCCGATGCTGGAAGCGTTTCGACCCGGCTGCCGCGCGCTCGTCGTCAGCGAAACCGACGCGGATCAAACCGGCCAGATTAAAATCGAGACAAGAGGAATTGACCTCACGCTTGTGGAAGATTAAGTTTAAGGCGTGAAGTTATGCTTTTGGAAGCGATTAGACGAAAGAGGAAGTAATGGACGGCGGCTTGGCGTTGGCATTGGTGACCATTCTGGCGTTTGGGGCGTTCATTGCGTGGGCGAAAACGGCGGGTGGACAAACGACCCTGCGGGCGACGTGGGGCGATAGCGGCAGCATAAGGCGGGAAAAAGGAGCCGGGCGAAAGCGCAGTTCGGCCCGCAAAAAGACTCCGGCCCGGCGCGCTGCGACGAAGCGGCCTACTTCCCGGTGATGGCGGCCTCCTGCGCCAGCAGAGTGCGCTTGATTTGACTCAATTCCTCCAGACTGAACCCCTCGGTTTCCAGCAGGTGCTTGATGAGCAGGGCGGGCGATCCGGCGAACAGGCGGTTCAGCACGTCCTGCAGAATGTCGCCGCGCGCGTCATGCGACGAAACGACGGGGCGAAAACGGTGCATTCGCGACCCCTCGGTCAC
>JBBRNU010000758.1:0-2252 GCA_038230115.1 Chthonomonadales bacterium
GGAGGCGATGAGGGCGCGTTTCTGCCCCCCGGCGTATTGAACGCCCAGTTCAGCCCGCCCGGTGCGCCCTGCGGCGCATTCGCGCCGTTGGCGTTTTGCGGGGCGGGCAGGGGCGCGTAGCCTGCATTGGGGGCAGGCGCGTAGCTGCCAGGAACCATATTTCCATACGTGACCGGCCCGTTGTTTTGCATCGGCGGCGAACCGTTGCCGTAGGCCGATGGCGGCGCGCTGCCATAGAGGGGCGGCAGGCCGGACTGACCGGACGGGGGAAACGCTTGGCCCATTCCGGTTCGCCCCATGCCCGTCGGAGAATTGGACGCGGACGCGAAGACGGCGGGCGTTTGCTCGGCGCTTTGCAGGTCGCGCTTCATGGCGTCGGCGGACGGCGGGCGATTGTTGGGGTTTTTGGCGAGCGCGCGGCGGATTGTCTGCTCGATGCCGGACGGTATGCCCGAAGGCGGGGCCGGTTCCGCGTTCATGATCGCATAGGTGATGCTAATGACGCTGTCGCCGATAAAGGGCTTGCGGCCCGCCAGCATCTCGTACAAAACCACGCCGACCGAAAACAGGTCGGAACGATAATCAATGCCGCGCCCCTCGATCTGCTCCGGCGACATATAGCTGGGGGTGCCAAAGACCTGTCCGTTGCTGGTCAGGGCCGGTTCTTCGGTCAGGCGGGCGATGCCAAAGTCGGTCAGCTTCACCTGTCCGCCCGGCAAAATCTGAATATTGTCGGGCTTGATGTCGCGGTGAATGACTTTGTTGGCGTGGGCGAAGGCGAGCGCGCTGAGGACGGCCTGCGCGATGTCGAGGGCTTCGCGCTGCGGAAGGACGCCGCGCTGCTGCAGCACGTCGCGCAGGTTCTGGCCTTCCAGATACTCCATTGCGATGAAATGCCGCCCGTTTTCCTCGCCAAAATCGAAGACAGAAACGATGTTGGGGTGGCTCAAGCGGCCTGCGGCCCGCGCCTCGCGGTTGAAGCGCTCGACACGCTCCCGTCGCGCCTGCCCGGTCAGGCCGGGGGCGATATTGAGTTCTTTGAGGGCGATACGGCGATCCAGCGTCGTATCAACGGCTTCATACACGATGTCGTTGCTGCGCGCGATCTCCCGCACAATCCGGTATTTGCCTTTGATCACGTCCTGCAACAAAGCGTCTCCGCAAGTTTCCGCCCTTCAGTCATTGCTCCGCGCCGCGTCCTAAGACCCTCCAACAAAACCACTCCCTCCTTACGAAGGCAAAGTTATGGCCTTCGCTCCCCTCGCCCATGCAGGGAGAGGGGTCGGGGGTGAGGGTAGACCCAAGATTTCAACCGAACGTATCAAGAGGGCAGTCAGCCAAGCGTAAGGTTCTTCCTCTCAGTACCATACGTAATCGGCGGGCGAACCGTCTGCCAGTATCGCGCAATCGCAGGATGCGCGTCGTCAGCGCCCGAAGATTTTGCGCCAGCCGGAGCGCGGCGGTTCGGGAGCGCGACCGGGCGAAGCGTAGCCGTCGCGAGCGATGGCATTGCGCCGCGCGTCCGTATCGTCATACGAGGCGGCATAGGGCGCGGCTTCGTACCCGTTTTCGGCGGCAGGATGGGCGGCTGTGACCCCCGGACTCGTTTCGGAAGCCGTTTCGACCGTTCCCAGCGTGCGCGCAAACTCGGCGGGCGGCATCAGGTCGCGCACCGCAATGACAAACACGGTCACATTATCGCGCCCGCCGCGCGCATTCGCCAGTTCGATGAGCTGGCGCGCGGCCTCGGACGGGGCGTGACGGCTGACGATGCGCGCGATTTCGCTGTCCTCGACATGGCCTGTCAGCCCGTCGGAACACAGCGTCCAGACGTCGCCAACCAGCGCTTCTTCCACGTAAAAGTCGGGCTGCACGTTGGGAACCGCGCCCATCGAGCGCGTGATGACGTTGCGGAAGGGCGACCCTTCGGCCTCGGCGCGCGTCATCAGTCCCGCCCGCACCTGCTCCTCGACCCAGGAGTGATCCTGCGTGACCTGCCGAATCTGGCCGTCGCGCAGCAGATAAGCCCGGCTGTCCCCGACCTGCGCGACGACGACCCGCCCCTCGACGAAAATCGCCGCCGTCAGCGTGGTTCCCATGCCGGAGCGTTCGGGAATCATCTGCGCCAGGCTGTGAATGCGGTTGTTGGCGGCGCCAATCGCCGCCTGCAGCGCGGTTTCCAGGTCGGGCGCGGCATGATCATAGTAGCCCGCGACCAGATGTTTCAGCATCATTTCGCTGGCGATCTGCCC
>JBBRNU010000759.1:0-2252 GCA_038230115.1 Chthonomonadales bacterium
CCCAATCCGACGCGCCCGGCCCGTTTGCTGTCTTTTACTTGCTGCACGGCCTGTCCGACGATCACACGATGTGGCAGCGGCGCACCAGCATCGAGCGCTATGTGCAAAATCTGCCCTGGATCGTCGTGATGCCGGACAGCGGACGCGGCTTTTACACGGACGCGAAAGAGGGTATGGCGTGGGAGACCTCGATTGTTCAGGATTTGGTCGGATACATAGACAAAATGTTTCCAACGCAGGCCAATCGGGACGGACGCTGCATCGGCGGGCTTTCGATGGGCGGCTATGGGGCCGTGAAGCTGGCGCTGAAATACCCCGACCTGTTCGGCTCCGCCGTCAGTCATTCCGGGGCGGTCGCCTTCGCGCACAAACCGATTGACCCGGCCTGGGACAACTATCAGGAATGGGTTCGCGTCTTCGGAGCCGACCCGACGGGCGGGCCGGAAGACTGTTTCGCGCTCGCGGCGGAACTCGCGCCCGCCGAATGGCCCGCCCTGCGAATTGACTGCGGCGTGGACGATTTTCTCCTCGAACACAACCGGGATTTTCACGCGCACCTCGAACAGATCGGTTATCCGCACGAGTACGAGGAACCGGCGGGCGGGCATACCTGGGACTACTGGGATTTGCACGTTCAGGAAGCCATCGAGTTCTTCAAGAAGCATTTGAAATCGCAGGCGGCGACGGAAACGGCATAAGTTCGCGTCAGCGCAGCAAACTCCTGTGTGCAGAAGAGGGTAGGACGATCAGCGCGGCGCGTTGGCGGACGAATCGTTTTGGAAACGCGCGCCGAACGGAGACTAGCGACAGTGCGAACATTGGGCGTCGGCATGGCTGGGTTCGGGTTCATCGGCAAGGTTCACGCGCACGCGCATCTCGCCCTGCCCCTCTTCTACGACCCGGCGCCCGCGCGCACGCGGTTGATCGGCGTCTGCACGACGAGCGCGGCGAGCGGAAGCAAGGCGCAGGAGCAGGCCGGATTCGCGTTTGCCACGACGGATTATCACGAACTTCTGGCCCGTGACGACATTGACCTGATCCACGTTTGCGCCCCGAATGACGCCCACCTGCCCATCGTCCTGGGCGCGCTCCGGGCGGGCAAGCATGTGTACTGCGACAAGCCCCTCGCTCTCGACCCGGCGCAGGCCGAAACGATCTGCGCCCTGGCCCGAACCACGCCGACCGTGCAGCAAATGACGTTCAATTATCGCTTCGTTCCGGCAATCCTGCGCGCCCGGCAACTGGTCGAGGCCGGGTTTCTGGGCGACCTGTTTTCGTTCCGCGCCGCCTATTTGCACGCCGGATATATTGACCCGAACCGGCCTTTTTCGTGGCGGCTCGATCTGGCGCGGAGCGGCGGCGGGGCGATTGCCGACCTGGGAGCGCACGTCATAGACCTGGTTCGGTTTTTGCTGGGGCCGGGCGCGAACGTGGGGCGGGCAGGGGAATTCGCCGCCGTCAGCGCCGATTTGCAGACCGTCATCAAAGCGCGGCCCGACGCCCAAACCGGCGCGCTGCGAACCGTAAATGTAGACGACATGGCGTTCGCGACCTGTCGGCTGGCGGGCGGCGCGGTCGGAACCCTCGAAGCCTCACGGCTG
The DNA here is from genome assembly GCA_038230115.1 of Chthonomonadales bacterium. Taxonomy (GTDB): domain Bacteria; phylum Armatimonadota; class Chthonomonadetes; order Chthonomonadales; family Chthonomonadaceae; genus JBBRNU01. The sequence continues at coordinate 1,602 of JBBRNU010000759.1, forward strand.
GCGACTGGCGTGCAGGACGAATTAAGGCTGGAATTGCACGGGTCAAAGGGCGGCCTGAAATTCAATTTGATGGAACCGAACTGGCTCGACGCCTATGACGCCACGAAACCGGAAGCCGCGCTGGGCGGCGACCGGGGCTATACGCGAATCGAGTGCGTTACGCGCTACCCGAAACCCTACAGCCTGGGCGCGACGAAAAACACGGTCGGCTGGCTCAACTTTCACATCGCAAGCGTGTTCGATTTCGTGGCGAATGTCGCGGCGCAAGAGGCGGGCAAGCCCGTCTCGCCCTGGTCGCCCGCCTTCGTGGACGGCCTCGCCGCGCAGCGCGTAATCGCGGCCTGCCAGCAATCGAGCGCGCAGGCCGGGGCATGGACGAACGTGGCCGGGTAAGTGTGATGGAAATGCGGCGAACGGGAATGAAAAGGGATTGAACCACCGAAACACAGAGGCGCTGAGGAAGCGCAGAGAAGAGGGCAGAACGGGATTGAAACCCCGTCCTGAAAGGCGCAGACCGGACGAACGGGATGGGCAGAACGGGATTGAAACCCCGTTCTGAAATGCACAGACCACCTTCGTGGCCTGCAACGCCGAACGCCAGAGCGCGTTTTCAGCCCGCGAAGGCAAACGAGCCAGAGCGCGTCGTCAGCA
>JBBRNU010000760.1:0-2250 GCA_038230115.1 Chthonomonadales bacterium
ACGCGCCTCACCATGGGCGGTCTGGAAGTCGAGGGCATCGAGGAGTCGGCGGGCGGCCCGGCGCTGGATGTCTACATTACGCCGAACCGGGGCGACTGCCTTTCGATTGTCGGGGTCGCGCGCGAGGTTGCCGCCCTTTACGACGCGCCGCTGACGACGCCCGCGCCGCTGAAGTCCGAGCGCGGCGGGGACGTGGACGCGCTGGCGACCGTCACGATCGAGGACAGCGACTTGTGTCCGCGCTACACCGCCCGGATCGTGCGCGGCGTGAAAATCGGCTCGTCGCCCGCGTGGATGCAGGCGCGGCTGGAAGCGGCGGGACAGCGCGCGGTCAACAACGTCGTGGACGTGACGAATTACGTGATGCTGGAACTGGGGCAGCCGCTGCACGCCTTCGACCTGAATAAGCTGGCCGGGCGGCAAATCATCGTCCGGCGGGCGCGCGAGGGCGAAATGCTGACGACGCTCGACGGTCAGGAGCGCGCCCTGAATGCTGCGATGCTCGTGATCGCTGATGCCGACAAAGTGGTTGCGGTCGCGGGCGTCATGGGCGGGGCCGATACCGAGGTGAGCGCGACGACCACGAACCTGCTTCTCGAAGCGGCGCATTTCGACCCGCTGGTCGTGCGCCGCACGTCCCGCGCGCTGGGCCTGCGAACCGAAGCGTCGTACCGTTTCGAGCGCGTGGTTGATCCGAGCGGAACGCGGCGGGCCGTGGACCGCGCCTGCGAACTGCTGGCCGCAATGGGGCAGGCGCAGGCGGTCGCGGGCGTGATTGACGTTGCGCCGAACCCGATTGTCGGGCGCGACATCGTTCTGCGGGCCTCGCGCGCGGCGGCCCTGCTTGGCATGAGCGATCTGACCCCGGACATCGCGCGCGACTGCCTGACCCGGTTGGGCATTCAAGTCGCGGCGGACGGCGACGTGTTGACCGCTCATGTTCCGCCGTCCCGCCCCGATCTGCGGCTGGAAGAGGATTTGATCGAAGAGGTCGGGCGCATTTACGGGTACGAAAATATCCCTGAAACCCTGCCTGCGGGCAGCGCGACGCAGGGCGGCGACAGCGCGGAAGGGCGGTTCATCGCGCGCGTCAAAGACCGTCTGACGGCGTGCGGCCTCCAGGAAGTCGTCACGCACAGCCTGACCGCGCCGTCATTTTTCGACAGCCCCAACGACGCCGCGCGCCGTGTGCCGGTTCGCAACGCGCTGTCTTCGGAGATCAGCGGTCTGCGCCACAGCCTGACGCCCACCCTGCTCGACGTGGCGCAGCATAATTCGGCGCAGGGGCAGCATTCGCTCGCCCTCTTCGAGGTCGGGCGCGTCTGGCACAACCGTCACGAGAACCCGGATCACGAAGGCGAAATGACGGCGCACGAGCGGATTCACGTCGCGGGGCTGCTGGTCGGGCCGCTCGGCGCGGCGGGCTGGCAGCGTGCCGCCCGCCCCGAAGCGGCGGATCTTGCTCTCGCGCGCGGCGTCGTCGCGCATCTGTTCGCCGGGCTGGGCATTGCGAACGCGACCTTCACGCCCCTCGACGCCGCAACGGATTACCTGCCGCAGTATCATCCGGGCCGAACCGCGTTGATCTCGTTCGGCGAGCGACCGGAGGGCGTTGTCGGCGAGGTTCATCCGCGCGTGGCGCAAAAACTTGAACTGCGAGGCCGGGCGTATGTCTTTGAACTGAGCCTGGCCGCCTTGCAGCAGGCCGCGCCCCCGGACGGCCCGCGCTATCAGCCCCTGCCGTCCCTCCCTGCCGCGTCGCGCGATTTGGCCCCGCGCGTGCCGCTCGACCTGCCTTACAGCGCGGTCGAGGCGGCGCTTTACGGCGCGGCGGTGCCGCTGCTCGAATCGTTCCGCCTGACCGACGTGTTTCAGGGGCAGCCGCTCCCCCCGGACGTGAAAAGCCTGACGCTGGCCCTGCTGTTCCGCGCGCCCGACCACACGCTGACCGAGAGCGAAATCGCGGAAAGCCTGACTCGATTGCGCGTCGCGCTCGAGACGAAGTGCGGCGCGACCTTTGCGGGCGGGTAGGGGAAAACGAGAAGAACGGGAATAAATCCCCGTTCTGAAATGCACAGCCCGCCTGCGCGGGCTGAAGACGGAACGCCTGCGCGGGCTGCACCCGAAATGCGCGCTCTGACTGATTTGCTTGCGCGGGCTGAAAACGCGCTCGCCTGGTTTGATTTGGCTGTTTGAAGCTGCGCTCTGGCCTTCGGCATTGCAGCCCTCGAAGGAGGGCTGTGCATTTCA
>JBBRNU010000761.1:0-2247 GCA_038230115.1 Chthonomonadales bacterium
CGCGTTCTGGTGGGCGACGGTTGTGGGCGGCGTGGTTTCCGACCGGGCGCGTCGTTTGCCGAACGTCATCGTCCCGCTCCTGTGCGGCGGGCAGATCGTTTTCGCCCTGCGCGCGGGCGGCGACTGGATGGGGGGCTGGCGCTATCTCGCCGCCATCCTTCCCCTGCTGCTGACGCTGACGCTGGTCGGGCTGGCGGATTTGGAGGAGGGCGTTCGGCGGGTCAGCAAAGGGGCGGGGTTGGCGATGGGAGCGGTCGGGGCAGTTCTGGCGGTCATCGGCGCGGCCTGCGTTCTGGGGCATGGCGACTTTGCCCGTGATCGCGAGGGCGGTTATCGGTCGTGGGCCAGCAAGGGTTTTTCGCGAGATCAACGCTTTCTGATGCGCGGCTGGCTGCTGGATCGGGCGGTCGTCATCGGCGACTGGCTCAATCAAAACCTGCCCGCAAACGCGGTTGTGGCGTATAGCGAGATGGGCGTCACGCCGTATCTCAGCCCCCGACTGCGCTTCCTGGACGTGGACGGCCTGACCGACCGGGGCGTGGCGCGGCTGCCGGGCGCGCGTCACGAGCAGATCGGGGTTCGCGACGATTACGTGACGCTGAACGGCGTGGTCGGCCCGTATCTCGTCCAGGAACGCAAACCGGACTATATTCTGCGCGGCACGAGCCTGCCGGTCGGCCAGTCCGTTCCGCCGGTCTCGATTTTAGAGGGCGCGTATGTCTTTCAGACCGCTTTCCCCATGCCCGCTTCCGAACCCAAAAAGCAGGGCTGGATGGTCGTTTGGCGGGTCGCCGACAAGTGACGACGCCCGTGCGCGAGGTGTTTTGTTTAGCCGCAAAGAGGCTCAAAGAGCGCAAAAAGGAAAGGTTTCGATAAGCGCCGGGCGGCTCAAATTTCCGGCCCGTATTTCGCCAGGTCGCGGCGCAATTTCAGGACGGCCAAATCTTTGGCCTTCGACTCGACCATGACGTCGAACGGGCGCAGGCCCTCGGCCTTTTCCAGAAAATACAAAAACTCGAAGGGATTGACGTAGTCGGAATGCAGGCGCAGGTCGGGCGCGGTCTGATACGTTTCCATTTTGCCCGCCTTGCCACTCTTGCGCGCCGCCTCGACGGATTCCGTGCGCGGCGAGCTGTAGTGGATTTTCGGCGTTTGGTCGGCGGGCCAGGTCGCCAGCGCCGAGGACAGCGCGGCCCGCATCGAAAGACGCTCGGCTCCTGGCGGATTGTTGCAGACGTGGTGCAGGTTGTCGAAAACCATGCGAATGCCGCACGCCTCATGGACGCGCAGAACGTCGCGCACGGAATAGGTCACGTCGTCATTTTCCACGACCAGACGGCGCTGCGCGGCTTCGGGAAGTTCACGATAGCGGCGCGCGAAGCGTTCTATGCCCGCGTCCTTGTCGCCATACGCGCCCCCGACGTGCGTGATAACGACGGCCTCCGGCCCCAATCCCATGCGATCCAGAATTTCGCCCTGCGCGATGAGGTCGCGAATGGACTTCGCGGCGATGTCCTCGTCAAGGGCGTTCAGGACGATGTATTGAGCAGGGTGCATGGAGAGCCGCAGGTTGTAACGCCGCGCCAGATCGCCAAGCGCGGCCAGTTCCTCGCGCGCCTCTTCCAGTTGATTGTGAAACTGCGGCAGGTCGGGATGCGTGAGGTAGGGGGCCAACTCGCTGCTCATCCGGTACATTCGAATGTCGGCGCGGTCGAGATAGTGAAAAACTTCGTGCAGCATTTCGACGCTGCACCGCAGGTGCGGATTGTTCTGATGGCGGCGCAGGTCGCACTCTTTGATGCCGCCATCGCCCAACACTTTTACCGCAAACCCAATTCGCATCGCCGCCCCATTTCGTGTCTGATTTCGCTCGACGCGCTTTCGATAAACAAGCGTGTTCAGGAAGTAGACGTGGAACCGGTCGCTTCCGGTCCCGAAATTTCGGGCGAGCGGGGCGAAGTGGACAGGGGAAAGGGCTTGCGTTTCAGTTTGCCCCCCGGCTGGAGTCGGAAGCGCTCGCCGCGCCAGAGGATGTCGCTGCCACAGTAGCTGACGACGAACAGGGCGAAACTCACCAAATCGCTCAGGGGCAGCAGGGGCAGGAAACGGGTTGGGGCGGGATCGCCGGTATAACGCCGGGTAATCGCGAGCGTGATGCCGAAGCGCACGAGCAGAACAAGGGCAAGGGCGGCGAGACCGAAGGCGGAGAAGCCCGTTGACAGAGCGAAAAGCGTCGCGAGCGCGCCG
>JBBRNU010000762.1:0-2240 GCA_038230115.1 Chthonomonadales bacterium
GTCGAAAAGTTTAATTTGAGCGGAACCCGTATTCAGTCCGACATCGGCAGGTACGAGCTGGAAGGCCCGACGAGCATCGGCGTGGATCGCGCGGGCAACCTGTACGCGATTGACGGCCCGAAACATCTGCTGAAGCGCCTGGAAGCGCACATCACGCGCGGGCAGGCCGATCTGGACAAGCGCAGCCGCCTAAATGGAGCCGGTCAAAGCGCGCCGTAAAAGTGGAGTGGGCGGAGAACGGGGACGAACGGGATTGAAACCCCGTTCTGAAACGCACAGACCACCTGCGTGGCCTGCAATGCCGCGCCGCCAGGAAGTTTCAAATTGTGGAGGCGAACGCAGCAGAGCGCGTCTTCAGTCCGCACAAGCCTGCGCGCTGTAATGTATCTAGCCCGCGCAGGCGGGCTGTGCATTTCAGAACGGGGTTTCAATCCCGTTCTGCCAACCCCCTTCTAGCGCATTTCAGACCGGGGCCGTAAACTCGCGTTTGCCAAAGCGAAAATGAAAGATTTGTCGTTATCGTGCGCGGGACGCAAGTTCCTGAACCCGGAGTCAGGCCATGCCGCTGGGAATGCTGGGAAAATACGAACGGCTCGACGTGCTGGGGCATGGCGTGTCCGGCATCGTGTACCTTGCCAAAGACACGCTGCTGAACCGGCAGGTCGCGCTCAAAGAGGTGGACGTGCAGGCGGGCGACCTGCGCCGCTTTTTGGAAGAGGCGCGCGTCATGGATCGCCTGCGCCATCCCAACATCGTCCGGGTCAACGGCATTGACCGCATAGACGGCAAAATCGTCATTGACATGGAGTACGTGCGCGGCGCGAACCTGCAGGACACGCTGCGGCAGGAAGGCCATCTGCCGCTCGACCGCGCGCTCGACATCGCGGCGCAGGTTCTGGACGCCCTCGACTACGCGCATGGGATGCAGACCGTGCATCGCGACATCAAGCCCGCCAATATTCTGCTCAGTCGCGAGGGGCAGGTGAAGTTGGTGGATTTCGGGCTGGCCGAAATTCTGGCGACCAACGCGTATGCGGGCGGGGCCGGAACCTATGCGTACATGGCCCCCGAAGATTTCGCCGAGGAAGACCGCTCCGACAGCCAGTCCGACATCTGGGCGGTCGGCGTCACGCTCTACGAAATGCTGGCGGCGCAGCGTCCGTTTCAGGTCGCCAAAGTGAAAGACCCGTTTTCGTGGAAGCGCGTTCTGGAAACCGAGTCGCCGACGCCCATCACCGAATATCTGCCGGACGCTTCGCCCGCCCTGCAAATGACCCTGGCGCGCGCCCTCGCCCGCGACAAGCGCGCCCGCTATCAGACCGCAGGCGAGTTTCGCGACGACATCCAGCGCCTGCGAAACGGCGAGGCGCTGTCGCCGCTCACGGTTCGTATCAGCGCCGACCTTGCGCGTCAGGCGGCGAACGCCGCTGATGCGACCAGGGCGACGAATGGAACCAATGGAACCCGACGGGCAGGCGGCGACGCGACCCGTCCGGGCGGCGAACCGGCGGAAACCTCGCCTTCCGCGCGCAATGGGGAGCGTTTCGGTAATGACCGGGCGGCAGGTTCGAGCGTGAAGCGCGCCGGGCCGGGCGTGGTTGTGGCGGAAGTGGAATCGGCCCGCGCGCCGGGTTCTGTCGGTTCCGGTCGCCGCGCCCGGCTGCCCTTCGGCAAGCGCGGGCCGATAGCGGCGCGAGCCATAGCCGAGCCGCCGAGCGTCGTTTTCGGCGCGGTTCGCAAGGGCGAAATGCGCTTGAAAACGGTTCAGGTGCGCGTGGACGGGCTGGAAATCGGCGTCGGCGCGGGCGGCAGCGTGACGCGCAAACCGGAGTGGCTCACGGCGCACCCGACCGCGTGGGAGCGCCCGCGCCAGTCGCTGACCCTGACCGCGCACACGGGCCGGGTCTGGGGGATGGGCGAGTTTACGGAAACGCTGGAAGTCACTACCGGCGCGGGCAAAGTCGAGATTCCGCTGCGTTTGAACGTCTTAGCGGCGCGTCCCGCCTTTCGCGAAATCGCGTTCTGGTACGCGCCGCTGTTCGCCGCGACCCTGCTGCCCGCGCTGGCGATTGCGGTTGGCTCCGCCCATGCCGCGGCGTCTTCCGTCGCCCAGCTCGCGCCGTCCGCCGCCGCTGCGTCGGGCCTGCTGTCGTTGATGCTGCTGCTCATCGGCATCGCGGTAGACCTCGGCCCCATCGAGCGCGCGGCCAGCGGCGTGGTGATGGCGGCGATGTGCTTCA
>JBBRNU010000763.1:0-2239 GCA_038230115.1 Chthonomonadales bacterium
ACCGTCACGGCCTTCTGGTACAATGTCGCTCCGGCTTACGCCAGCGTCATTGTCAACGCCCTGCTGCCGCTCGAGCCGCCCGCGCCCCCGGCGGCGAACGTGGGCGAGCCGCTGTCCACGCCGCCCAAAAGCGCGTCGCTTCCCGAAAAAACGCGGCGCTGACCGATTCAGGCAGACCCTCCAATCAGGCCGCCCAAAGGAAAAACGAGATCATGGCGAACACGGCGAAAACATATCGGCTGGGCGTAGCGTGCCTGTCGCACGACCACGTATGGGGCGAATTGCAGCGCTGGCGCGACCTGCCGAACGTGGAAATCGTGGCGGGCGGCGATGACGAGCCGCACCTTCTGGAGCAGTTGCAGCGCGAGCAGGGCGTGACGCGCCTGTATCCCTCGTGGCAGGAATTGCTGGCGAACGAGACGCTCGACATCCTCCAGGTCGCGGGCGGCAACAACGAGGGGGCCGACATCGTGGAAGCGGCGGCGGCGCGCGGCCTGCACGTGGTCAGCGAGAAGCCGATGGCCGCGACGCTGGAACAGGCGGAACGAATGCTTCGCGCCGCGCAGAACGCCGGGACGCTGCTGCTCATCAACTGGCCGAGCGCGTGGTCTCCCGCCTGGCAGGAGTTGGAACGACGGGTTCTGGCGGGCGACATCGGCGACGTGCGCTACACCCGCTATCGGAGCGCGCACAGCGGGCCAATCGCCATTGGCTGCGCGTCCAGCTTCGTGCGCGACTTGACGACGCCGGAAATCAACGGCGCGGGCGCGCTGATGGATTATTGCGGCTACGGGGCCAACCTCGCCGCCCGGCTCCTGGGCGTTCCGACGAGCGTGACCGGGATGCGCGGCGTGTTCGGAGACGAACCGGCCTATGCCGCTTCCGACGACAACGCCCTGATTATCGCGCAGTACCCGCGCGCTTTCGGGGTGTGCGAGGCCAGTTGGACGCAGCCGGTCGGGTACGCGGGAACCAACCCGGTCGTGTACGGCAGCGCCGGTTCGCTCGGCATTCATCACGACAAGGTCTTGTGGCAGCGGCCCGACAAGCCTGAAGAGATCATTACGCCTGCCGCGCCGCAGTCGCCCCATCGCAGCGGCCCGGAATATCTGCAGCATTGCCTGGAAACCGGGCAGGCCGTCGCGGGGTTCTGCGCGCCGCAAGTGAGCCGGGACGCCCAGGAAATTCTGGAAGCGGGCCTGCGCGCCGCCAACGAGGGCCGCACGCAAACCCTGCCGCTGGCCTGAAAGCGGATACGAAAAAGCGACACCGGACGAACGGGATTGAAATCCCGCTCTGAAACGGGCAGACGGGAATAAATCCCCGTCCTGAAACGCTAGCCCGCCTGCGCGGGCTAAAGACGCACTCTTACTGACGACGCGCTCTGACTGTCTGCCTTGGCGGGCTGAAACTTATTGGCGGAGCGGCATTGTGTGTTTTCAGGCCACGAAGGTGGTCTGTGCTTTTCAGAACGGGGGTTTATTCCCGTTCTGCCCGTGCGCCGCGTTTTTACTTCTTCAATAGGTCGTGGAGGGCCGCATCGAGCGCGCGGTACTGGAAAGGATAGCCCAGCCGTTCCGCCACCGTCGGCAGAACTTTTTGCCCGCCGAGCAGCGAGTCGGCAAATTCGCCGAACATGGCCTTGAGCGCGAAGGCGGGGACGGGGAAAAGTTCGGGGCGGCGCAGGGCGCGGCCCAAAGCGCGCGTCAGTTCCGCGTTGGTGACGGGCGCGGGCGCGGTCATGTTGACGGCCCCGCTCACTTCGGCGTTCGCCATCGCCCACAGAAACAGTCCGACCACGTCGTGCAAATGTATCCAGGGCATCCACTGCCGCCCGCTGCCAATCGGCCCGCCCAGCCCCAGTTTCCAGGGCGAAATCGGCAGCGGCAGGGGATAGAGCATCTTTTGCAGCGCGCCGCCCTCGCCCAGCACGATGCCGACCCGCATTCGAGCCACCCGCACGCCCAACGCCTCCGCCCCCCGCGCCTCCGCCTCCCACGCCTGGCACACTTCGCCTAGAAAGTCATTCGCGGGCGGCGACTCTTCGGTAATTTCGGCGTCGCCCCGGTCGCCATAATAGCCTACCGCCGACGCGCTGACCAGGACGGCGGGGCGACGGTCGGCCTGCGCCATCGCTTCCGCCAGAGCGCGCGTCGGGACGACCCGCGAGTCGCGGATTTTCGCCTTGAATTCGGGCGTCCAGCGCGCTCCGGCGACCGACTCGCCCGCCAGATGAATC
>JBBRNU010000764.1:0-2233 GCA_038230115.1 Chthonomonadales bacterium
GTTCCCGTCTCGATACAGGGCCATCTGCCAGCGGCTTTGTCTCCCTCTATCGTGATGACGCCGGCAAAACTGCCACGAAACAGCCAGACCAATTCGTGCAGCATGGATTGCCAGGTTTCCGCGATTTGCGCGGCTCCCTGCACGAACAGCGGTTTCGGATCGCCGATCTCCCAGACAGCGTCCTCAGCCCAGAGGCTCTTGAACTCCGGCGCATCCCGGCGATTGACTGCATCGTCGAAACGCGCGACAAGATCGAAAATCGCCCATCGGTCGGAAAGGGCGTCGGTCGCTTGAGGCGCGGGCGGATTTTGCGCGCTGCGGTTCTTGTCGAGTTCAGCGGTCATGTTTCCATGCTCCCGTGACGCGCTTGCCTCTTGCTAATAAATCTCCACATGAGTAGTTGTGCGACCCGCTGTGGGGGCGGCGCTTGCTACGCCCCTACAAATGCTCAAGAACTGTTGTGGGACTGCATTAGGGGCAAACCATTGCTTCATCACAAGTGCGGCGTCAGGAGAGGAGAACGCCCTTTTGATCCGCATCAGCGGGCGGCAGCGGGTTGGGGCCGACTTGCGCCGGCTCCGTCGTGCGCGCCGTCCGCGCCATGCGAGGACTTGGCCTGCGCCGCGCCCAGCCGCACGCCGGTCTGCCAGGCGGCGTTGACCACGCTCTGGTTCATCTGATGCTCCATCATGATCTGTCCGATCTTCTGGCCTTCGGGCGTCTCCCAGCCTTTCATCAATTCGACGGCCAGCGGAACCCAGGTCGTCAGAATAACGCCCTGCTGCATCATTCGCAGGAAAGCGGCTTGCTCGGCGCGGGCGTCCGCCGCCGCCGAAGCGTCTACGACTACGTACACGTCATAACCGGCGGCGATGGCCGAGCGAGCGGTCAGCGTCAGACACATCTCGGTCGAAATGCCGCACAGGATCAACTTCGAGCGCCCGGTTTTCTTGACCGCTTCCACGAAAGCGGGAACCTCCCAGGCGTCCGGGTGCGACCGCTCGATCACGGGGCTGTCCGCAAGCAGTTGAACCAGTTCGGGAATGTCTTCGCCCATCCAGGTCTGGTTGTTCGCACGACGGGCAGGTTGAACACCTGAACGGCTTTGGTCAGCGCAATCACGTTGTTCTTGATCAGAGCCGGGTCAATGCTGTTGTGGGCGGCCATCAAGCCGGGCATGAAATCTATGGGAATATAAACGGCGTTGTCCCGTGTCAAAGACTCCAGCGCGGGGACGCGCCCGTCGGGGCGCGCGGTCATCGTGGTCATAACGTTTCTCCTTGAAATTTCGCTCTTGTACTGCTTTGCAGTCATTTACGGCGCGTTTATGGCGTCGGCTGCACAAATTCAACCCCGTACTTCGGGCCGAGTTCCACCAATTTTTTCAACAATTCCTTGTCCGTAGGCATCGCGGCGTCGGGGCTGGCGACCGGAACGCCCGCTTCCTCGAAATAATCGTCCATGCCGCCCGGCACAACCAGCGTGATGATCTGCGCCGGTTGATCGGCGGCGTTGGCGAAGCGGTGAACGGTTCCTCGCGGAATGTTGACGTAGCCGCCCGGCGAGACCGTTACGGAATGGTCGCCCGTCGTGAACGTCACGTCGCCTGCCAGCACGTAAAACGACTCCTCGACCGCGTCGTGAAAGTGCGGCGGCGGCCCGACCTTGCCGCCCAGCGTAACGTGCAGCAGCGCGTAGGCTCCGCCCGTGTCCTTGCTGCGCGCCAGAAAGGTGAAAATCTCGCCCGGCACGGCGACCGATTTGCGCTCCGCCGCCGACTGAACGAGGGCCGGACGCAATTGATACGAGCCGTGATCCAGGTCGTCGAGCAATTTAGGGCCGGTCGGGTTCCAGCCCAGCGTTCGCCGCGCTTTGGCCCCGGATACGACCGTGTTGGCCGTCATCAAGTCCACCAGCGCGCCGAGCGCGGGCCGGGCGTCTTCGGGAGGCCAGGGGGCGATTTTGCCGCCCGCGCCCGCCGCGCGGCTGGCGGCTTCGACCATCTGCTGAAACGAAAGCGTTTCGTCGGAGGCCGCCAGGAAAACCTGTCCCGGCTCCGACCGCTCCAAAACGCGCGCATACAGGTCGGCGATGTCTTCTACATGGACGGTGGACCAGCGCCAATGTCCGTCCCCGATGACGCGCGCGGCCCCGCCGCGCTTGGCCCCGCCCAGAAAGAAGCGCACGAACCCGCCCTCGCCATGCCCGTAGACCATGCTCGGTCGGATCGCGA
>JBBRNU010000765.1:0-2201 GCA_038230115.1 Chthonomonadales bacterium
CCCACTCCGCCTTGCCATAAACGGCGACGTTCGGGTTGCGGGGAACCAGCCGATGCAGCCGAACCAGCGGCGTATTTCCCACCAGGTCGGTTAATTGCTGCGGCCCGTTCGTTTGAATTGGCGGCGGGGAGGGCGGTTCCGCCCAGCCGCGTCCCGGCCCATGTTCCGCCCGCGTCGGTATCGTCGGCATTCTCGTTTCCGTCTGCATCCCCGTCTGCGTTTCCATAGTCGTTTGTACGTCCCGTCCCGCGCCCCTGTTCCGAAACCTGCCTCTTATCCTAATCCTGACTGAAATAATAGCATTTATCAAGATTGCGGCGCAAGCGGATTTGACGGCAATTTCTTGCCTCGCCCCTATACGCGCGCGTCAAGTTTTGCTATAATGGAACTGACGGACTATTTCAAAAGACTTTTTCCGGCGTTGAACGTCATTTTTATTGCCTGTGGGACTTACGGGGACAAATTTTATGCGACGCGAACAAATGATGAGGGCAGGCGCGCTGGCGCTTCCTCTTGCGCTCCTGGCGCGGCTGGTTGCGGGGCAAGGGATGGCAAGCGCGCCGAGCCAGCCGCGAACGCCGGTCTGGAATGACAAACAGATGGCGGATTATCGCCTGCCGCTCGCCGGATTGGGCAAGCCGCCCACGCTCGTCGCGGCCCACGATTATTACGCCCTGCCGGAAGCCAACCTCAAGACTTACCCGGTCTACACGCCCGACAAAGAGCCGCCCGGCTATATTGACAGCCTCAAGCAACTGGCTCCCGCGCCGCTCGTAGACCTGAGCGAAATCAAGACCGACGCGGATTGGATCGCCGCCGGACGCGAAGTTTTCTTCGGGCGCGAACTGCCGCGCTTCACGGGCAGCGAGCATAATCTGCAATTGATCCGCAACCCGCAGGTTCTCAAGCGCTACAATTTGCCGACCACGAAAGACGGCGTGATTCTGGGCCTGCGCTATGTCGTGCGCGCGAAGGGGAATGTCGAGCTGGGAACCGATACCTGCGCGATGTGCCACGTGCAGGTGCGCCCGGACGGGCAGGTGATTGAGGGCGCGGCCAACAACCAGACGCCGTTCGGCCCGCTCATGGGCGACCTGACCCGCATTTACGCGAAAATGAGTCCCGAAATGATGGAGCGGACGCGGCGGCGCAACGTGCGCGAGGATTATCGCGTTCCCTTCCTCAAAGACGATCCCAACCAAGCGGTCGCCGAACTGCCCGCCGAAGCGATGGCCGCGCTCTACGATCAGCACCCGCTCGGCGTTCAGGAGCGCAGCAACACGAGCCTGCTGTATCCCGTGAAAATCGCCAACCTTATCGGCGTCGGCGACCTGCGCTATCTCGACCGTACCGGCACGTCCCGTCAACGCAGCCTGACCGACCTGATGCGTTATTGCGGACTGGTGGGTGACGTGACGGACGCGCTGACCCATTACGGCGATGGCCCGAACGCCGCCTTGAACCTGCCCAACATGGGGCTGCCGGAAGGCATTCGGCGCACGCCCGACCCGATGCTGTACGCGCTCGCCCGCTACCTTACATCGCTCAAGCCGCCCATCAACTCGAACCCCAAGACGGCTCTGACGCGCCGGGGCGAAACGGTGTTCAAGCGGGCGGGCTGCAACGGCTGCCATACGGCTCCGCTCTACACCAACAACAAGTTGACTCTGGCCGAAGGGTTTACGCCGCCGGGGGATTTGCTAAATCGCGTGGACGCGATGCCGTTTTCGGTGGGAACCGACCCGAACCTGGCCCTGAAAACGCGCAAGGGAACCGGCTTCTACCGCGTTCCCTCGCTGCGAATGGTCTGGCTGTACAATGCGTTCCTGCACGACGGCTCGCTCGGTACATTGGAAGAAATGCTCGACCCGAAGCGCCTGCAGCCGGATTTCCGCGCCTCGAACTGGGCGCCGACCGCCGTCCCGCGCGCCGTAAAAGGCCATGAATTCGGCCTCGACCTGCCCGCCGAAGACAAAATGGCCCTCGTCGCCTTCCTGAAAACGCTCTGAGTTTGGCGACGAACGCGCCGAGGCAAAGGTTCGGCGCGTTTCGTAGTGGAAGCATTAGCGCGTAGCGCCCGGCTATTCTGTCTCGCCAGCCAACAATTGTTGTAGGTTCGGGTTGCCAGGCAGTGAAATTGAAGTCGAAAACGTTCGGCAAGAAAGAGCAAGCGGCCTGGCGGACGCCATCCCTGTCGGTAA
>JBBRNU010000766.1:0-2199 GCA_038230115.1 Chthonomonadales bacterium
CCCGACGAACGGCCCCATGACCCACCGCTGAATCGCGGTCGCGTTCAAAATCAGCGTGTCAATCGGCCCCAATTTCTCCTCCGCCAGCGCGGCCATCGCGGCCACCTGCGCGGCGTCGCCGATGTCGGCCTGAAGGGAAATCGCTTCACCGCCCGCCTCGAAAATCGCCGCCACGACCTGACTTGCCGCCGCCTGGTTGGAATGGTAATTCACGACGACCCGCGCGCCGTGCAGCGCCAGCAAACGGGCCGTCGCCGCGCCAATACCCCGGCTGCCGCCCGTCACAAGCGCGACCCGCCCCTTCAACAGCGGCGCGACCTGCGCGATGCCCGCCGCCTGCGTCACCAAATCGGTCATGTTATGGCTCCTTTTCGGTGGTACGTCCGAATGCTTTCCTTTTGACGATGCCGCTACGCCGCGTCGGTTACGGCCAGCGCCTGAACGTGCTGCATTTTGTAATAGTCCGGCCAGGCGCCTCCGACACTGGTCCAGGTTTGTCCGGCATTTGTGGTTTGGAACAGCCCTTTGCCCGTTGCGGCGTAAAAGACGGCGGGCAGGAGCGGATCGGCGGCGAGGTAATAGATGTTCGTTCCAGGCGGGTCGGGCAGTCCCTCGCGGCATTCCTGCCACGTTTCGCCCTTTGTTTTGCGGTACAGGCGCGCGTTCGCAGCCATCGGGTTGTGCGCCTGCTGCGGCCCTTCGGCGCAGGAAATCAGGACGGTGTCCGGGTCGGCGGAGTCAACCGCAATCCCCCACAAATAATGATGCGCCAAACCCTCTCCGAACGGCTCCCAGTGCAGGCCGCCGTCTTGACTTTCGGCATACCCCCGGCCCGGAGCCATGAAACCATCCCCCGCCGCCGCATACACCCGGTTCGGAGCGTAAGCGTGCGTCGCCAGCGTGTGCGCGTCGCGCGGGCCGGTCGGAGTCCGGTCTTCCCACGTCGCGCCATTGTCCAGGCTTCGCATCACGCCGCCCTGCTCGATAGCGACGAACAGCCGCCCGTTTTCCAGCGGGTCGGGTTCGATCCAGCGCACGTGACTGGTATGCGGGCGCGGCGGATAACTCCAGGTAGGAGCGGACGGCAGCGTTTTCAGGGTTTCGCACTCGTCCCAGGTCGCGCCGCCGTTGTGCGAGCGAAACAGGGCCGTCGGCTCGGTTCCGGCCCAGACGGTTTCGTCTTTTCCAACGGCGACCGCGCTGATGTGCCGACTTGGAATGCCTGCGCCAACGGGATGCCAGGTATCGCCTGCATCCTCGCTTCGCATCAACCCCTGTTGGGCCGACCCGCAATAAACGCGCCGGGGATTGGCGGCGTCAATCGCCACGCAGGTCGTCTCGACGCCCTGCAACTGCACGTCCATTTGCAGTCCGCCCGGCCCGTCCTTGACAATGGTTAGCCCGTTGGCAATCGCGATATAGAAACGTTTCATGCCTCTCTCCAACATCGTTGTTCGAGTCACGCCGCTCGCGCTCCACAACGGAAGAATCTCGCGCTTGGCTGGCGGCTCTCATCAATTCATCTCACGCTACCTCACGCTTGGCTGGCGGCTCCTCTCCTTATGCAAGGAGGGGAACGAAGGCGTGGGGTTGCGGAACCAGAATATCTACCCTCATCCCCGGCCCTTCTCCCTGCATGGGAGAAGGGAGCGAAGGTTCTAACCTTTGTCGTTGCAGGAAGGGAACGAAGACGTCAGGCTGGCGCGTTACAGACAGGAAGAAGGAAAGAAACTCGCCCCCGCGCGTCGGCATTGCGGATTAAGCCCGCGCAGGCGGGCTTCGCATTTCAGAACGGGGTTTCAATCCCGTTCTGCCAACCCGTTCTAGCGCCCATCCGAACGAGTATTCATTCCCGTTCTACCAACCCCGCTCGACGGCCCGCCCCCTCATTCTCTTTACCCCTCTGTGTTCCTGCGCCTCGGCGGTAAAAGTGTCCCCGGTGAAAGCGTCCCTTTGCCTCAAACCGGCTCGTCCACCAGCTGACCGAGTTTTTCCAGTTCGTCGTCGGCGATCCGCTGGTTTTTTACGCGCTCGTCGGAAACCAACTTGCCGTCCTTGAAGCGAATGATGCGCTGCGCGTGTTCGGCGATGTCATGCTCATGCGTCACGATGACGACCGTTTTGCCGTCCCGGTTCAGGTTCTGGAAAATCTGCATGATTTCCTCGCCCGTGCGCGTATCGAGGTTGCCGGTCGGCTCG
>JBBRNU010000767.1:0-2195 GCA_038230115.1 Chthonomonadales bacterium
AATTATCCTGCGCTACCATTTCTCGCCCGCCGGGTTTTTGCAAGCGGAATGGCGTTATGCGGTCTTTATAGAGGAAGTCTGACAATTCCTTCGCCGCTCCGCGTCGGCGCTTGCAATGCGGCGGTTTCAACTTCAGGGGCGCGGGCCGCAGCGTTTCAAGCCCGCCTGCCGCTCGCCATAGTCCCCACTCCAGCGAGTGACGGCTTGTTCGGCCCTGCGCCCTACCGCGCTCGCGCCGCGTCCGCGCCCTTCTATTTAATACGGGGTGCAGTTTAACCGCAGATTACAGCCGCGTGAACTTTTCGCTATCCTTGACCGGTTTGACCGCTTTTCGCGCTTCTGGGTCGAGCGCGTCCGCTCGCTTTTTGCCCGCCCCGCCCGTTTTTAAGCAGGAACCGCCCCGCCCCGCGTCGAATTTTGCGCCTACCTTCCCGAATCTCTATATTTCAGCGCCTCGACCGCGCTTTCGCACCAACCAAAGCGGCTCCCGGTAACGGCGGCTTCGATTGGTCTGGCTTTCGTTCTCGCTTCGTTTTTGAAAGGAAAATTCATGCGCGCCCGTCCGCACCTGCCGCTTGCCGCAATGATGTTTTTGCAATACGCCGTCTGGGGCGCCTGGACGCCCATTCTGGGCGCGACCCTCACCACTCGCATGAACGCGACCGGCGCGGAAGTCGGGGCCGTGTATGGCGTCCTGTGGCTTGCCTGCATCATCACGCCCTTCATCGGCGGTCAAATCGTGGACCGCCTGATGCCGAGCCAGATTTTTCTGGCCCTGGCCTCGCTGATCTGCGTGGGCGCGGCCTGGATGATGGCGTATCAGCATACCGTCAGCGGGCTGATCGGCTGGATGTGGGTCTGGTCGCTCGCCTTCGCCCCCACGCTCGCGATCACAAATTCCATCGTCTTTTATCATTTGGGTCTGGCGGGCGGAACCGAGGCGCGGCAGGAACGCGATTTTTCCATTATTCGCACGGCGGGAACCGTCGGCTGGATCGCCGCCAGCCTGGTTCTGACCTACTACCTGTTTCACAAGCCCGCCGTGCCTGCCGGAACCTGGGCGCCCTTCGAGGAGATGCAGTTGACGGCCCTGTTCGGCGTTCTCCTGACGGTTCTGGCGTTCTTTCTGCCCAACACGCCGCCCTCGAAAGTCGCCAAAGACCCCTGGGCGTTCGCCAAATCGTTCCGCCTGTTCCGAACCGTTCCCGGCTTCACGGTTTTCATCGTCATCTCGCTCATCATCTCGACCGAGTTTCAATTCTATTACACCCTTTCCGGACCGTTCATGGAACAGGGCATGGGTATCAAGCACGAGCTGGTATCACTCTACAAAAGCATCGCCCAATACGCCGAAATTCTCTGTCTCGGCCTCCTGACGCCGCTTTCGCTCAAGTATCTTGGAATGCGGAAGACGCTCGTCATCGGCGCATTCGCCTGGCCGCTTCGCTACTTTCTCTACGCCCTCCAGAAACCGGTCTGGCTCGTCCTGCTTTCCAACTCGTTTCACGGCGTCGGCTACGCCTTCGTTTTCATCACGTCCTATATTTATATTGACCGCGTGGCCCCAAAGGACATTCGGGCGAGCGCGCAGGCTATGTTCGCCCTGCTGACGCTCGGCATCGGCAACTACCTCGGAACCGTCTTCTGCGGCTGGCTGAAAGACTACTATTCCGTCTTTGCGCCCGACCCCGCGCATCCCGGCCAGACGATTACCGCGTCCGTCAACTGGCCGATGATTTTCCTCATTCCCGCCCTCCTCACGACGCTGTGCGGCGTCGCCTTCTGGCTGACGTTTCGCGATACGGTTCCCAAAGACGCCCCCGCCGACACCTCGCTCGCCCCGACCTAAACCGGCAATATCGCCCCTTTGTTCTAATTTTTCGCCTCCGCGCCTGCGAAATCGAACAGGCGAGCGGAAAAATTTAACACAATCTTAACCAAGCCTTAATCATAGCAAACAGGACACTGCCAAAACTTAACGAATTTGGAAGCGTTGGGTTTCACTTTCGTTCGTGTCCGCTTTTGTCTGAACAGAAAGGGGCAAATTACCGGCGTTAAAAAATTGGCAAACTTTTAGAAAAGCCTTGACAACTTCCCCTCCCCCCGTGTAATACTCAGGGCGACTCTAAATTTCGTTTGCGTCCGCCTTTGTCGAACGGAGCGGACAGAAAGGCTTGGCTATGTCCCGCAATCGG
>JBBRNU010000768.1:0-2195 GCA_038230115.1 Chthonomonadales bacterium
ACGATGCAAAAGTCGGCGCGAAGCAATGGCTGGCTCAAGTGGCTGCTGATTTTGAATTTGATTGGCTTGACTTTGCTGGGCGGACGCTATTGGTATCGGGTGCAGCAAGACCATCGAGAGGATCGAAAGCTCAAAGAGGCGGCGGTGAATATCGAAACCAGGGTGACGGGCGCGCCGCGCGAAGACCTGGTGCGATTGTTCGACCTGTCAGACCAGTTTCTACGGAAGGAGGGCGTTTCCGATGCCGACTTGGATTGGTGTCTGAGCCAACTCAAGCCCAGCGACAAACCGCTGCGAAACGGAGCGCATTACCGAAAAGTAGTTTGTGTCATTCTTGCCGAGGCTGCCGGGCAAATGAACGCCCAACAAAAGGAACGCGCGTTCCAGGCCGCAAACGACTTGTTGACTCGCTCCATGCATAATGAAGAGATTGGCATGGAAGTGGTAGGTTCCATAACAATAATGGGCTGCCTGGAAGACAAGCGTGCAATCCCTGTATTGCGTCTCCTGCTTACGGACAAACGCAGGCGTGTGCATGAGGTAGCCGCCGAAATGCTTGCCAAGATGGAAACGAGAGCGGAAAAATGAACAAAGCGCCGAAAAGAAAATGCTTTCGCCCTGCCGGTTTCACCTTGATCGAACTGATGATGGTGATCTCGATTCTCGCCATTCTCGCCTCGCTTTTGTTTCCTGTCTTCGCGCAGGCCAGGGAAAAGGCGCGGCAAACCTCCTGCGCGTCCAACCTGCGGCAGTTAGGGATGTCGGTCGCTATGTACGCCCAGGACTACGACGACCGCTATCCCATCGGCTCCGATTCGCCGGAACGCTACACCTACCTCTGGTATCCCGAAGACGACGAGACCGAACAGCAAAATATCATCAAAACCATGCCGCTCTTGCGCGCTATTCTCTTCCCCTACGTGCCAAGCCGACCGATCTGGCGCTGCCCCTCCGACAAAGGCGAAGAGACGACCCCCTATTATGCGCCGACGGGCGAAGTCGTGGAAGTCCCCCTGGTTCCCACCGCCTATGCGCGTCTGGGAACCTCTTATGTTTACAATAACCGTCTAGGCGTCACCGGAGCGCGCTACCCGGCGCAATGTACAGCAGACGAAGCAGGGGCAACCCAATACGAGCCAGCGGTTTTCATGGATGCGGGATCGCGCTGGCACGGCTGGGAAAAGACGCTCGATGGCATCCGGGTCAATATCCTTTTCGCGGACGGGCATGTGAAACTCACGGCCTTCCCACGCGATTTTGTTTCGTGGGAATGTGTTTTTGAATAAGCCGCTGCCACGTCTGTTGTGACTGCGCCGCCTTCGCATTCCGCGTCCCGCGCATTTTCGTTTCCTTCTCGCTTTCTCGCTATCGGGAGGTTTTGTCATGCAAACCGAAGACAGGTACTTTGCTGCCGGTATTGTTTTGACAGCGGCGGTGGGCGCTTTGCTGCTCCTGGCGATGCGAAATACCGGGGTTGCGCCGCGTGGGGACGCCTTTGCGCCCCGCCTGCCTGCGAACCTGACGCGGGCGCAGGCGATAGGAACGAATTATGCGGACGAGGAAGGCAGCCGCCGTCCTTTTGTCATCGTGGAGTTCGGCGATTACGACTGCCCGCCCTGCCGGAGCGTTCAAGCGCCCTTGCAGAAGTTCCTGCAAGCCCACGCCGCCACCTGCGGTCTGGTCTTTCGCCATCTTCCCCTGGAAATGCATCCCGGCGCGTTCAAAGCCGCCACGTTTGCCGAAGCGGCGCGGGAGCAGGGGCAGTTCTGGCCGATGCACGACTTGCTGTATCAAAACGGCGGACGGCTGGCCCCGAAGGATGTAGAACGCTACGCCAAAGCCCTCCGCCTGAATTTGCCCGCCCTGCGCCAAGCCGCCGACACGACCGGGAAAGCCCGCGTTCGGGCCGACATACAGACCGCGTCTGCGCTCGACGTCCACGCCACGCCGACGCTGCTGTTGTGCGAACCCGGCGGCAGCGTTCGCAGCATCGAATTTCGAGAACTGGAAGCGGCGGTCAAGTGACAAACCTTCTTGCGAAACGCGGGGACAGAGAACGGGAATAAATCCCCGTTCTGAAACGCACAGACCACCTTCGTGGCCTGCAATGCCGCGCCGCCAGGAAGTTTCAATGTGCGCGGGCGGCTCAGGCATTTCAGAACAGTCTTTAGCCCGCGCAAGAAGACGAGGACGGG
>JBBRNU010000769.1:0-2182 GCA_038230115.1 Chthonomonadales bacterium
GGCGTCCTGCGGACGCGGCGCTGTGTCGCTCGAATGTTTGCGCCCTCCTCACATCCTGGTACGTCGGCGCGCGTTTATCGGCGTGAGCGGATTTCGCGTCCGCAGGACGCTTGTTTTTTGTTGCCGGGGGTTTTCAACCTCCGGCTCCGCTTGCTTTTTCCTGCCGGAGGTTTTCAACCTCCGGCAAACGCTCGCCAGAAACGCGCGGGCTTCGATTATAACACAGCCCGCTCACAGCGTCAAACGCGCTTGTCCGCCTTATCCGCACGGCTGTGAAAGCGTGGCAGCGGCGGCTCGCGCAAGCGGGGTTTCGGCGGCTCGCGCAAGCGGGGTTTCGGCGGCTCGCGCAAGCGGGGTTTCGGCGGCTCGCGCAAGCGGGGTTTCGCCGTTCGCGCACACCGACGCTTCCAATTCGTTTTCGTTTCGCATCACAGATCGCCGTCTTCGGATTTGGGGGGGCGCTGCATGAGTTCGCGGATGATGTCCGGGGCGGCATGGCTCTCGAACAGCGCCCGGCGCAGGGCGTCGCACAGGGGCATTTCCACGCCGCTCCGGGTCGCAAGCGCGCACACCACGCGCGTGGTCGGCACGCCCTCGGCGACCTGCCCGATTTCGGCCAGAATTGCCTCAAGCGCCTGCCCCCGCCCCAGCCCGAAGCCGACCCGATAGTTGCGGGACAGGCGGCTTGCTCCCGTCGCAATCAAATCGCCCACGCCCGACAGCCCCAGAAACGTCATTGCCGACGCGCCCTGCGCCACGCCCAGCCGCACCGCTTCGGTCAGGCCGCGCGTCATCAGGCCCGCTTTTGCGTTGTCGCCGTAGCCCAGGCCGTCGCAAACGCCCGCGCCGATGGCGATGACGTTTTTGATGGCCCCGCCCAGCTCGACCCCGATCACGTCGCCGCTGGTATAAACGCGAAAAGTGGGTGGATGGGAAGCGGAACCGGCGAACAGCCGCTGCACGGCGCGGGCGGCATGAGGATTTGTCGAAGCGGCCACGCTCGCGGTCGGAATGCCGCGCGCCACCTCGACCGCCAGGTTTGGCCCGGACAGCGCGACGACGCGGGCGACGACTCCTTCCCCCTCTGCGCGGACGGCGACTTCGCCCGGCGCGTCCACACGCATCGCGATTGCGCCCAGCGCGTCGGCGAGGGTCTCGCTCATTCGCAGGCCCGTGCCTTCTTCCAGCCCTTTCGAGGCCGAAACCAGCAGCGCGTCGGGGCGCAGGAAGGGCGCGGCTTCTTCGGCCACCTGCCGCAGCGCGCCGCTCGGCACGGCGAATACGACGACGGGCGCGTCGGCCAGCGCGCGGGCCAGATTTTCTGTCGGGGCAATGCCGTCGGGCAGAGCGATGCTGGGCAGGTAGCGGCGGTTTTCGCGGGTTCGCGCCAGGTCTTCCACGAACGCCCGGTCGCGCGCCCACAGCCGCGTCGCGCGTCCCTGCGCGCCCAGGAGAATCGCAAGGGCGGTTCCCCAACTGCCTGCGCCCAGAATCGCGACCGGCGTATCGCGGCCCGTCGTCGCAAACTCGAAATACTGCGTTACCGTCGTCAAAGCCTTCCCGCTCTCATCTTCGCATTGCGTGTGTTTTATCGTCTTTTCCGCGCCGGGGCGGGCGCGCAGTTCCCGCCTCTGCCATTCGGCAAGATCGTTCCCGACTCCTGCCCGTTACGATTTCCTTCCACGCCACACCTATCTTCTGTTTTTACTTTGCACAGGCGATCCGTTGGCCGGAAATTCTCAACTCGCGGCAGAAAAACAGCGTTGGCCGGCGGTTTTCAATCTTTCGGCAACCGCTCTTGCCCTTTGCTGCCAAGAGTTTTCAATCTTCCGGCTCAGTTGCGGAGCGAATAGACCCCCTATGGAATGTGAGTCATCCCTTCAACCCGGTCAGCGCGATGCCTTGAATATAGGTGCGCTGCGCGAAAAAGAATAGCAGCAGCATCGGCAGTGTCATTACGGTCGCCGCCGCCATCAGCAAATTCCACTCGCCGCTGTGACGGCCCAGAAACGCCAGCAGCCCGACCGCGAGCGTGTACGAACGCTCGTCGTGCAGGTAAATCAGCGGCCCGGTAAAATCCATCCACGCGCCCGTGAACGAAAGAAGCGCGACGGTCGTCAGAGCGGGACGGGCGACCGGAGCGAGAATTCGCAGGAGAATGCCCAGGTCGTTGCAGCCATCA
>JBBRNU010000770.1:0-2178 GCA_038230115.1 Chthonomonadales bacterium
ATTTATTCCCGTTCTCTTCCCGTCTGTTGCATACGTTCGGCAAACAGCCGTTAATCCAATAAGCGGCGCTGCACGAAATCGGTGGTGACTTCGCCGCGCCGATAGAAAGCGTTCGCCATGATTTTGCGCTGGAAGGCGATATTGGTCTTGACGCCGACGATTTCGGTTTCCTGTAAGCAGCGCTGCATTCGCGCAATCGCGCCCGCGCGGTCTTTGTCCCACACGATGATTTTGGCGAGCAGGGGGTCGTAGTAGGGCGAAACCGTATAGCCCGCCATGATGTGCGTGTCCACGCGGACGCCGAAGCCGCCGGGCAGCAGAACGCGCTCCAGACAGCCCGCGCTTGGCGTAAAATTGCGCTCCGGCTCCTCGGCGTTGATGCGGCACTCGATGGCGTGACCCTCGAATTTGATTTCTTTTTGCGTGAACGGCAGTTTTTCCCCCGCCGCAACGCGAATCTGCATTTTCACCAGGTCAATGCCTGTGACCGCCTCCGTAACGCAGTGTTCCACCTGAAGGCGCTTGTTCATTTCCATGAAATAGAAATCGCCGCGCGCGTCCATGAGAAACTCGACGGTTCCCGCGTTCGTGTACCCAATCGCTCGCGCCGCGCGCACCGCCGCCTCGCCGATTTTGGCGCGCTGCGCGGGCGTTAGCTGCACGGCGGGCGACTCTTCCACCAATTTCTGATGCCGCAGGTTTTGCAGCGAGCATTCGCGCTCGCCCAGATGCACGATGTGTCCATGTTCATCGCCCAAAACCTGCACTTCGATGTGGCGCGGCTCCTCGACGAATTTTTCCAGATACACGTGGTCGCTGCCGAACGCCGCCGCCGCCTCGTTGCGCGCCAGATCGAGCTGCCGCCCCAGGTCGTCTTCGTTCTGCACCAGCCGGATGCCGCGCCCGCCGCCGCCCAGCGCGGCCTTGATGAGGAGCGGATAGCCGATTTTCTGCGCGAACTTGAGGGCTTCGGCCTCATTCGCGACCGCTCCGTTCGTGCCGGGAACAACGGGGACATGGGCCAGACGCATCGTTTCGCGCGCTTCGGCCTTATCGCCCATTTTTTCCATGACGGCGGCGGACGGCCCGATGAATTTCAGGCCGCAGGCTTCGCAGGCCTCGGCAAAACTGGCGCGCTCGGAAAGGAACCCGATGCCGGGATGGATCGCGTCCGCGCCCGTGATGTGGGCGGCGCTGATGATGTTCGGGGCGTGCAGATAGCTGTCTTTGGGGGCGGGCGGGCCGATGCAGACCGCTTCGTCGGCCAGATGGACGGGCAGCGAGTCGGCGTCGGCGGTGGAGTGAACGACGACGGTTTTGATTTTCATTTCACGGCAGGCGCGAACGATACGAACGGCGATCTCGCCGCGATTAGCGATCAGAATTTTTTTGAACATACGGAGATTTAAGTCCTGCGAAAGCGTTGAACCGTCATGACAGCGTTGACATCTCTGTTGAATTTCGTGTCCGAAGGACACACAGCCGCAGGCTACCAAGCGAAGAAATTCATTTCTTCGCTACCCGCGATGCAACTCATTCCGTCGCGGCCTGTCGCCCAGTGCGAAATTTATTTCGTCGCGTCGTCACGTACAACGACAAAAAATGACGACGCAGCGCTAAAGGTTTTCGTGGCCGGGATGCACGCAATGCACGGTTCCGGTCGCCGGGTCGTAGGCGTAGGGTTCGTGACCGTCCGGGCAGACGATGAATTCCGACGGCAGGCCTTTCAAGTCGTGCAGCGAGGCGGGAAACTTGCTATCCGGGTCGCCGGTCTGCTCCATCGTGATCGCCTGCCGCAACTGGGTCAGATTGCTCTGGCAGACCGTCGTGTTGGCTTTGCCGATCGGAGTATGCACGGTTTCATTGGCTTTGTCGCCGCTGCCATGCCCGAAATACAAAACCGCCAGGCTGCTGCTGAGAACGATAATCAGGACGCAGACCACCAGAATTTCGATCAGTCCGAAGCCGCTATGAGCGCGCATTCTAAGACGCTGAGGGTTCATTGCGTTATACCTCCGGCTGCACGACGAACAGGATTTGCCCGTATTCGACCGGCAGGCCGTCCTCGATCAGCGCGTCGGTCACGACGCCCCCGGTCGCGCAGGCGACTTCACTGACCAGTTTCATCGCCTCGATGACGCCGACAATCTGCCCGGTCGTCACCTTCGCGCCCAACCC
>JBBRNU010000771.1:0-2177 GCA_038230115.1 Chthonomonadales bacterium
CATGCGCCGTCTATCCTTTGAAAAATTTCGGTGAGTGAAAAGGCGAAAGCGAGTTTCGCCCCGCCCGTGTCAAGCCAGCGGCCAGGCAGGAGGCTGTTTCGCTCGCCAGCGGTTTCATTATAGCATTTTGCAACCCGGCTGGCAAGATTGACCGCTGGCGAGATTACGGGCCAACCGCGTTGTGAGCCGCGCGCGGGCAGGAACCGGCGACTCGACGTGCGAATAGATGGCTGACTCGAAACGGGCGGGGCGATACGAACGCGCGGGAAGGCGGGCAGGGCATGGCGGGCGACGTGCGATTGACGTGGACGGGGCGGCGACCGGCGCAGGTTCCGGCAGCGGTTTCGCCGCCGACGCGCCGGGAAGCGTATGCGGGCGCGGCGTGTGCTGTCGCGGACGGGAACGGCGCGTTTTGCAACCGGCTGATTTGCGGCGACAATCTGGATATCATGGCGGGCCTGCAAGCCGAATTGGAAGGCAAAATCGCCCTTATTTATCTCGACCCGCCTTTTTTTACCGGGCTGGAATGGCAGGCGCAGACACCGGGGAATTCCGGCAGCGCCGCCCTGAGCGCTTATTCCGACCATTGGGACAACGATCTGGGCGCTTACCTGCAATGGCTGTACGACCGCTGTGCGCTCGCGCATCGCCTGATCGCCGAAACTGGCAGCCTGTACCTGCACTTGAACTGGCGGGCCGCTTCTTACGCCCGCCTGCTGCTGGATGAAATTTTCGGACCGTCGCGTTTCCAGAACGAAATCGCCTGGTGCTACCGAGAAGCGATCAATGCGAAAAAACGCTGGAACCGCAAGCACGATACGCTGTTGTTTTACAGCAAAAGCGACACATTTACGTTCAACGCCGACGCCGTGCGCGGCGCGTATGCCGAGTCGAACGTGAAAAAATACCGCCTGCGTGACGAGAAAGGGGCGTATCGCGTCATGGGGCGAGGGATTACCGACAGCCCGCTGCGCTCCCGGCGCGACCTGCCCAGCGTCTACGAAACAGAATTCCCCGGCCTGACTTACCGCCATTATCTGGGGGCGGGAACTCTGCCGGTGGACTACTGG
The DNA here is from genome assembly GCA_038230115.1 of Chthonomonadales bacterium. Classification (GTDB taxonomy): domain Bacteria; phylum Armatimonadota; class Chthonomonadetes; order Chthonomonadales; family Chthonomonadaceae; genus JBBRNU01. The sequence goes on from JBBRNU010000771.1 coordinate 1,071, forward strand.
CTGATAGACATCGAAAATCAGGCCAGCTCTCTGCGTACCGGCTACCCCACGCAAAAACCCGAAGCCCTGCTGGAGCGTATTCTGCTGGCCTCGTCGAACCCGGACGATCTGGTGGCGGATTTTTGCTGCGGCAGCGGAACCACGCTCGCGGTTGCGTCCCGACTGGCCCGCCGCTGGATTGGCGTGGACGCCAGCCCGCTCGCCATTCACGCCACGCGCAAGCGCCTGCTGGAATCGGGACGAGAAGGCGGAAAAGGAGGCGACGGGGTTCCGTTTGTTGTGGAGAGTATCGGCGCGGCCCCCGAAACACAACCGCTCGAAAGTCTCGTTATCGTGGAGCGGGCTGGCGGGGAAACCCGGCTGCGCCTGCGCCCGGAATGGAGCGCGCGCGCTGATTTATGGGCGGTGCAATGGCAGGGCGGGCCGGATACAGCGTTTCGCCCGGACTGGCGAACCATGCGAACCCGGAGCGCGCCGACGCTCGCCGAAGTCAGCGCGGCCTGGCCCGCCGGGGCGCGCGAGGCCGATTGCCGGGCGCTGGTCATCGAGGCAGACGGCGCGACGCGCATTTTTCAGGCGCAGGCGTCCGCCCGCCGGGAAAAGCATTGACAAAGCCGAAAACGTGCCGTATACTAGGAAGCGTTGCGCGGAGCCGACCCGCCTGCGGGCAAACGGTTTGCCGCGAAGCAAGCGGGCTTATAGCTCAGTTGGTTAGAGCGCACCCCTGATAAGGGTGAGGTCCTTAGTTCGAGTCTAAGTAGGCCCATTTCGGATTGTCAGCCGCGTTCGACGGCCCTGGGGCCGCCAGCGGGGGTTTAGCTCAGTTGGGAGAGCGCCTGCTTTGCAAGCAGGATGTCAGCGGTTCGAGTCCGCTAACCTCCACCATTTTCGCGACGGAAATTTCTTCCGCAGCGACCTTGACAATCCGGGTAGCATGGTGTATATTATCGTGCTACGCGAAAACGGCCTGAATTTCAATCGGAATTCAGGATCACAATAAGTTCTTTTACAATTGGATAGTGGAGCAGAGAAGCAGAGTTGGGGTTTATGTTTGCGAGGATGTGAAGGCGTTTTGCCTTGGCGTGGGAATGTGTGTTTGCGCGCTTC
>JBBRNU010000772.1:0-2175 GCA_038230115.1 Chthonomonadales bacterium
CAGAACGTCCGTCAGGTTCGAGACATAGGCCGTTACCGTGAACGGGTTGGGCGTAACGACCGGAACCGGCGTCGCCCCGGATTTGTCTACGGCCAGCGTCAGGGCCGCAGGCGCGCTGACGCTCAGGCCCATCGGCGGGGCCAGATCAACGTCGGCGTTATCCTGCCCGATATAGGTTTTAATGGAGCGGCCCTGGTTCGGAACAATCGTCTCCGGCTCCCAGTACAGGCCGACGGCGGCATCGCTGTTAGCCGTTCCGACACGATCCAAAAACACGCTGGAGTTCGCTTTGGGCGCCCACACGCAGTCCGTCACGAGGAGATACTGGAAGGGCGTGGCCGGATTGACCAGGCAGTCAATGTCCAATCCATGCGCTTTCTGCGTGGACAGGAACGAAAAGCGTCCGGGCGGCGTCGGCTCCGTCTGCGTGGGCGCAATGGGTCGGATGGTTCCCCGAATGGAATGTACCTGCGCGGTCGTGCCGGCGGTCGCGGGCGTGGTGGTGCGATACGATTCCCAGTACTGCGGAACCTGCGAGCCGCTCAAAACCGCCTCGCTGTGCAGGCCGGGCGCGTTGGGAAGAATCAAGGGGCCGTCCGCGCCGGTTCCCAGTCCGCTCGCATTGATCCGGCTGCCGTTGATATCCTGGATGAAAGCCAGCCCGACGCTGTGCGCCGAACTGCGGTCCAGGTTCTGGATGTCGAACTGGAAGCGCGCCGTGCTTTGCACCAGAGTCACGGTCAGGGTAATCTGCACGTTGCTGTTGATCAGGATGCCGGTGTTGGTTCCGCCGCCGCCACCGCCCCCCTGCCCGTTCCCGCCGCCGGTGGTTCCGCTGCCGTACAGAAACGACACGGTTTGCCATACGGCGGTCAGGCGGTTGCCAACCACCTGCGGATAGGTCGTCCAGGCTCCGTAGCCCGTAGCCGAGGTTCCCGTTCCGGTTGTGGTCGTGTACTGCTCGCCGAAGATGTAGTCGAAGCCGTTGGCGTTGACGTTGCTGAAGCCGCCGTCCACGCGCACGTAGACTTTGGAGCCATAGTAAAACTGCGTGAGCAGGGAAGCGGGAACCAGCAGCGGCTGTCCGGTTGTCACGTTTGGGCCGGGATCGTCAAGGCTGCCGGGGGCGCTGGAAACGGCGATTGTCCCGGCAACGTCACTGGACGCGCCCAGACTAACCGAGATAAAGCTGTTGGAAAGCGTAACGTAAGTTTGCGCCTGCGCCCGCGTCAGCGCGCCCAGCAGGCAGGCCGCCATTAGCGCCGTTCGGCAGACCGTCGCCGCGCGGGTTCGCAAGGATAAGTGCCACCCCATGAGAAGTCCTCCCTAGTAACTTGAATCGAAACGAGTGTGGCTGGGGGAACCGCCACACCAGAACCGGAACGACCCGCGCGTTTCCCCGCGAATTTTTCCGGCCCGGTTTTCAGGCGCTCTACGGCGCGTTACGGATGCGCGCCGGGGGGACCGGTCACACGCTCTCGCCGTTCAGATATTTTTCAGACTGCGGAAGACCGCGCGCCGCAAGCGAACGTCTGGCGCGCTGTCTTGGCCTTCGCTTTATCGGCCCGTGACCAGGAAAGGCCGAACTTCGCGGGTCACGTCGCCGTCTGTCGTGATCGCGCGTAATTGCAGGATGTAGGTTCCCGACGAAAGCGGGCGTCCCTGGCTGTCACGTCCATTCCACGTAAGGCGGTTGTCGCCAACCGCCGCCGCCCGCGTCGGGCCGATGCTGGCAAGCACCCGTCCGCCGAAGTTGAGAACCGACGCTTCGACCCGCACGTCCTGCGAGGTCGTGTAGCTGATGTCGAAGATGCCCGCGCTGCGGCCCCCGGCGGAGCCGCTGGCGTTGACAACGACGTTGGTGATGATCGCGCGTCCGCCGAAACTTGTCGGGCGGGCGGTCAGCGTCATGCTGCGCGTAACGGCGTTCGCCCCGGAATTGAATTGATACGAGCTTTGATGGCGCAGGTCCACCGTTTGCCCGGTCGTCTTGTCCGTCAGCGTCAGGCGATAGTTGCGCGGCAGGTTGCGAATGTCGGGCCACGAAAGCGTCACGTCGGCGTTGGGCTGATCGGTATTGACGGCGACCTCCCAGGATTTCGCGCCCCCGATGGGCTGCAAGTCCTGCGCGTAAACGCCCGCCAGCGAATTAGGGCGCACGATGCCCAGCGACAC
>JBBRNU010000773.1:0-2173 GCA_038230115.1 Chthonomonadales bacterium
GCCCGCGCCTGATCGCCGCCCTCCCTAAAAATGTCAAAAGCCGCGCCCGCCGGAAAGTTTTCGGCAGGCGCGGTTTTTTATGTTGGCGCTGTCTCTCGTTTCGCGCGCCAATCGTTTCTATGTTTTCCCGTCCAGGCGAAACGCGCAAAATTTGTCGAAATCCAAAAATCGAAAGTCCCCGCACGCCGTCACGTGTGGCGCAGGCCGATGATTTCATAGCGGGTCTTGCCGTCGGGAATAGCGACTTCCACGACCTCGCCGATTTTGCGCTCGATCAGCGATTGGCCGACCGGCGACGAATAGGAAATGCGGTCGTTGAGCGGGTCGGCGGATGTCGCGTCCACAATCACGAATTCCCACTCGTCCTCGGTTTCCAGATCGCGCACGGTTACGGTAGACCCCAATCCCACGATGTCGCCGCCGACCGCCGCGTCGTCCACCACGCGGGCGCGCTCCAGCAGGGCTTCCAGTTCCGCAATTTTGCCGTTGAGAATGGCCTGCGACTGCCGGGCCGCCTGGTACTCGAAATTTTCCGACAGGTCGCCATACGCGCGGGCGCGGGCAATCGCTTCGGTCACCTCGGAGCGCTTCACCGTGCGAAGCTCCGTCAGCTCTTCCTCGATGCGTTTTTTGCTGCTGACCGTGAGAATAAGTTCGTCCTGCCGCATTGACATTGACCGTGCCGCTCCCTTGTAGTCGCCTGATGCCTGCCGGCAGGCGTCCGACGCGCGCCTGCTTGCCATTTCACCCTGTAAAAAGCAAGAGTGCGAAGCCACGCTCCTCGGAGCGCGCTCGCACGCAGGTAAGATACCACAACCCGGCCCGACTGTCAACACAACGCGGCCAAAATTCCGCCCTGCAAAAGTTCCGGCGGCGTTCAGCGAGGCAACGCGCGAAGCCTGTTGCAAATTCAGGGCGCTCCGTGCAGTGACACCAGCGTCAGACCGTCCGACCGAGTTTCGAGCGTGTAGGCGATGGGCAGGAATTGCTGCGTGACCGCCAGGACGGTACGCAGATGCTCTGTCGCTTCCGGCGTCGTCCACTGGCTCAGGCCCGAAGTCAGCGCGCAGGGCAGAACCAGTTGATCGGCCAGACGTGCGTCTACGCCCGCGCCCGACGCGAACCACGCCGCAAACCCGCGCGCCGCTTCTTCCGCCACCCGCTCCACAGGCTTGCCGCGCTCGCCCAATCCCGTCCATCCGCCCAGCCCCGTTTCGCAGGTCGCCGTGACGACAATCGCCGCGCCCGGCCCCGGTCCCGGCAGGTCGCGCCGTTCCACGTCCATCGGAACGCCGTAGCCGCGCAGCGCCTTCAGAATAGCCGCCTCGCCGCGCTCGGCGACGTGGGCGGGCAATTGCGAGGTCACGAGAAAAACCCGCAGCGCCTGCAAACGCCCCCGCGCCACGCCCTGAAACGGCGTCGTCAGTCGGCCTTCCGTCGTCAGGTTGATTTCGCCGCCGCCCTTCGGAAAAAACCCGGCGCGCGGCGTGATAACGCTTACATTTGCGCCCAGACGCCGCAGGGCTGTCGCGTAAACGGCCTCGACGTAATCGGCGGGCGGCGCGTGGGGAACGTGCGTCCCGCCCCGAATCGTCGCCGTCATCGCCGTCCGCTCTATTCGCAGCAAGGGAACCAACAGCGTCTGCGCCACCAGCCCAACCGCGCCCGCCGTGCCGACGTCGAGCGTGAGGCGGTCTTCCAACATCGGCGCGCCGGGAACGAAGCGCAGTCGGGCAGAGCCGATTTCCGCTCCTTCCAGCGTCGCCCCGCACACCTGCGCCGCCGCCCGAACCGAGGCCAGATGCTGCGGCTGAAGCCCCGGCTTGACCCGCCCGGCCCGAATGTTGACAATTTCGACCGCGCGCCCGGTAATCGCCGCCAGACTTACGCTCGTGCGGACAATCTGCCCGCCGCCCTCGCCGAAAGCCCCGTCAACAAATACCCTCGCGTCATCTGCATCGTCAATGTTATCTGTCCGGTAGTTCGTTCGCCCGCTCATGCCGCCCGCCTTTGTCATTTTGCCATCGCGCGTCGCAAGCCCGTTCCAGCCCCGCGTTCTTGTAGAACCGTTCTGACCCCGCGTTCTTTTCGACTTATCCTCATCGAACTCGCGTCCCTCTATCGCCCGCGCCCATCGCAATGACAAAACAAGCGGCAGGGAAGTTTCGCCCGC
>JBBRNU010000774.1:0-2172 GCA_038230115.1 Chthonomonadales bacterium
GCGGCGCAGGCTGGAGCCATGCCCCTCGTCGCCTATTATTTTCACGACCTTTCGTTCATCGGCGTTGTCGCCAACACGCTCGTCGTCTGGACAGTTCCGCTTCTGCTCGCGCTCGGTTTTCTCGCCGTTCCCCTGCAAGCCGTTCCCGTCCTTCCCCTGCTGCTGTACCTGCCGGTAAACGCCCTGCTCGCGATTTTGACGGGCGTAATGCACGCCTGCGCCGGTCTGCCGTGTGCCAGCCTGAACGTCCCCGCGCCGTCGATCCCCTTGATGTGCGCCTATTACACCCTGCTCTGGGGCGGCGCGATTTACTACGCGCGCCCCGCCGCGCATCCTTTGCTCGAACCGACTCTGCCCGATGCGCCCCCGCCCAAACCGAAACCCGCGCCCTGACAGCAGCACGAAAAAACATGACAAAACGAACCGCCCGCCGTCTTCTCTTATTTATCCTCTGCGCCAATCTGCTGTGGATTGGGTGGGCATTGTACCGCCGCTCTCAACCGCCTGTTCTGCGCGTCACGTTTTTGGATGTCGGGCAGGGCGACAGCCTCGTTATCGAAACGCCTTCGGGCAAAGTTCTCGTCGTGGATACCGGCGGCGTCGCGCGCGACGGCGGCGACAATCAGGGCCAGCGCGTTGTGGTTCCGTTTTTACAAAGCGAGGGCGTCAACCGCATTGACGCCCTGCTGCTGACGCATCCCCATGCCGACCATATCGGCGGCGCGAAAACGCTGATCGAGCGCTTCCCGGTCGGCCTGCTGATGGACAACGGGCAGGCGTCCGCCTCGCCGCTCATGACCGCCTATCTTGACGCAGCCCGCGCGCGTTCCCTCTCGTACAAAGCGGCGCGTCCCGGCCAGCAGATTGACTGCGGCGACGGCGCGATGTTGAAAATCCTCGCCCCGACCGAAGCCGCCACGCACGGCAGCCCCAACAATGCCAGCCTGGTCGCCCGTTTGGAATTCGGGCAGGTCGCCTTTTTGCTGACCGGAGACGCCGAGGCCGAAGAGGAGGAAGACCTGCTGGCGCGCGGCGCGAACTTGGCCTGCGACGTCCTCAAGACCGGGCATCACGGCAGCCGCACCTCGTCCACGTCCGATTTTCTCGCCGCCGCGCATCCCCGCGCCGCCGTCATTTCGGTCGGCGCGCGAAACCTGTACGCCGACCCGAACCCCGAAGTCGTCGCGCGCCTGCAAGCCGGCGGCGCGCAGGTTTATCGCACGGACGAGCGTGGCGCTATCACCTGCCGCACGAACGGTCAGACGGTTGAAATCGAAACCATGCGCCAGGAAGCGAAGCGCGGCCCGTGAAGCCGGGTATACTATATATCAACTTGCCCGCAAGAATAACGAGAACAACAAGAACGAGGAAGCATTGTGCAAGCCAAACTGAAAATCGGCATTCCCAAAGGAAGCCTGCAAGAAGCCACGTTCGCCCTGTTCGCCAAAGCCGGGTTCGAGTTTCGCATGAGCAGCGGGCGCTCGTATCACCCCGTCGTGGACGACGCCGAACTCGAACCCCTGCTGATTCGCCCGCAGGAAATTTCGCGCTACGTCGAGCAGGGCATTCTCGACGCCGGGCTGACCGGCAAGGACTGGATCGAGGACAACGGCTCCGACGTGCGCGAGGTCGCCGAGTTGACTTATTCCAAAGCCACCCTCAAGCCGATTCGCATCGTGCTGGCCGCGCCCAACGGCTCCGCCATCGAGTCGGTTCGGGATTTGCAGGGGCGGCGCATCGCGACGGAATACGTCCGCCTGACCGAGCGATATTTGAAGCAGTACGACGTGACCGCCAACGTGGAATTTTCGTGGGGCGCGTGCGAGGTCAAGGTTCCTGAACTGGCCGATGCCATCGTCGTGAATACGGAAACCGGCAGCAGCCTGCGCGCCCACGATCTGAAAATCGTGGATACCCTGCTTACGTCTACGACCCGCTTCATCATGAACCATCAGGCGTGGCAGGACGAGTGGAAACGCGCCAAAGTGGAGAATATGGCGATGCTGCTGCGCGGCGCGCTCAACGCCGAGCAGCTCGTCGGTCTCAAGATGAACGTCGAGCGCGACAATCTGGAGCGCATCACGGCGCTATTGCCCGCCCTGAAAAATCCGACCATCTCGCCGCTGTCTTTGCCCAACTGGGTCGCCCTTGAGATCATTATCGAAACCAATA
>JBBRNU010000775.1:0-2171 GCA_038230115.1 Chthonomonadales bacterium
TGCCGCGCTTTCACCGCGCCCCTGGTTGAGAAATCGCTGCGAAAAAGACGGTTACTCTTCCTCGGGCGACGGGGCGGCTTGATAGACCGTTCTGCCGTCAAAGAGGGACATTTGCTGGACGATGCCTTCGTCGGACTTGAGATACTGTCGCGGGGCGTCCTGATCCGGCTCCAGACCGCCGAGTTGATTGACCGTTTCGGCGATTTGAGGGATGCAGTATCCCGCCATTTCCTCCTTGATCTGATGGGTGTTGAAGCGCAGAACCTGCCAGCCTTCCGACGCCAGCGCGTTATTACGGCGGTTGTCTTCGGGGATGCGGGCCGGGTCGGTGTGCCAGCGGTCGCCGTCCGTCTCGATATCAATCCGGCCCTTCTCGCAAAACAGGGCAAAATCCAGGAAGTAGGACGCGCCGTTGGCCTTGAGATGATATTGCCGTTCGGCGAGCAGGTTCAGGCGTTTCAATTCCTGCCAGAGCGCGTCTTCGAGCGGGCTGTCGTCGAACAGGTCGTTGATTTCGACAGCGGTCTGGAGTTTGTGGTAGGTCGTGGGAATGAAAACGAGACGGCGCATTCGGTAACTGACAATCGGGCGCGGCAGCGTTTCCAGGCGGTGCAGGCAGACTTGAAAGTACTCCCGATTGGATTTAGCGTTGGGGAATTCGTCGGGGAACAATTCGCGGCGGCGAACCCGGCGTATCTCGCGCACCGGCCCATAATGGCGAATGGCGTGGGCTTCGTCCCGGAAAATCTTGGTTTGGTAGAAGGCGAGCCACTGCGGGGGCTAGCGTTTGGGCGCGGATTCGACGGGGATACAATACCAAAGCCGTTCCTGCACGATGCGCCAGTCCGCCAGATTATTGACAATGGCGACCAGCGCCTGCCCGCGTTGCGAGAAAGGCTTACGCATCGGGAACCCCTGTGGAATGAAAAAACAGCCGTATCACATCCGCCCTCCGATAGCGTTTTCGCCTGTCGTCGTGGCAGGAACTGTCACTTGACGCTACGGAGCCGGGACGCCGCGCGATGCGACCCATAGTTTGTACCAGTCCGTGCGGGATAGGTCGAGGCTGGCGCTGCGGGCCATTTCCGCGATGTGTTCCGGGTTGTTGGAGCCGACGAGCGGGATGATTTGGGCCGGATGCCGCAGCAGCCAGGCAATCGCCAGTTGAATTGGCGTCGCGTTGTCGTAGCGCGGGGCCATCTCTTCTAAGGCGGCGAGGGTGCGCGCGACCCGCTCCCGAAAAACCGGCTCTTCCGGCAGGGCGCGCTTGCCCGACAGCCAGCCGCGCCCGACCGGGCTGTAGGCAAGCGGCGTAATCGCGAGTTCCAGACACTGATCCAGTATGCCGTCGCCGTCTTGTCCCTCCGGCCCCTCGTAAATCGGCCCCAGATGTAGCAGCGAAATCTCGATCTGGTTGGAAATTATTGGGGTTTTGAGGTAGCGCTGCAAGGCTAACGTCTGCTGCGGGTGATAATTGGACACGCCGACGGCGCGAATCAAGCCCTGCCGCAGCAGGTCGTCCAAAACCTCGGCGGTTTCGGCGGGATGGCTGAGCGGATCGGGGCGGTGCAGTTGGTACAAATCCACGTAGTCCACGCCCAGCCGTTCCAGCGACCCGTGCAGGCTCTGGCGGATGTACGCCGGGTCGTGTTCGTAGTAGCCGCCGCGAATGCCGACTTTGGTGGCGATGAGAATGCGGTCGCGAACGCCCGGCACAGCCGCCAGGCAGTCTTTGAAGATGGATTCGCAGGCGGTTCCGCCGTAGATGTCGGCGTGATCGAAGAAGTTGATCCCGGCGTCGAGCGCGGCCTCGAACGCGGCGACGGCCTTGCGCCGATGTTCCGGGCCGACTTCGGCGGGGTTCCAGGTTCCGGCCAGTCCCATGCAGCCCAGGCCGATGCGCGTGGCGGGCAGGGGCAGGGTTCCGAGAGGTTGCGTTGGCAGTGTCGTTGTCATGGTGTAAGATTGTCCTGCGGTCAGAAATTCTCGCGTTGACGCCCGGATTTTTGGGTTTGCGTTTTGACGCCGCATTTTGGTTCGCGTCGCGGAAGGGCGATAGGGCGCTGTGCGAAGCCGGGCGTTTTGCAGCGCCTTTACGCAACAGGGCGCGGAACCGGCGCAGGCAAATGCGGGCGCAGGCAATATGCGGGCGCGCGAGCGGCAAAGCGGCA
>JBBRNU010000776.1:0-2170 GCA_038230115.1 Chthonomonadales bacterium
CGCTCCCTTCTCCCATGCAGGGAGAAGGGCCGGGGATGAGGGTAGACATTCCAGTTTCCATTTGATTAGGGCGAAGCGGCATTGCAGACCGCGCAGGCGGGTTTTGCCTATCAGAACGGGCATTCATGCTCGGTCGCAGGGCATTGCCCTCCAGTCAAAGCGTCATTTCCTGCGCGAGTTCCGCCGCCGAATAACCAACCACGGGAACGCCGTACCAACTGACGAGTTCGACAAAAGCGCGTTTCGAATAGCCCGCCATTTTTGCCGCCTGCCCGATGGAAAGACGGTCGGTCTCATACAGTTTGATCGCCAGCAGCAATTTTGCATCGTCGGCGGATATTTCAGGCGGCAGTTCCACTTGCAGCAAACTCATGGCGTGTTCCTCATCTTCCCCTCCTCCGCACGGCGCAGAGAGGGGAAGGGCAAAGATTAGAGCAGCGGCGGGTCGAAGCCTTTCAACGCCTCGGCCAGTTCGCGCACCGAACCCGCCGACTTTTGCAGCGCGGTTTGTTCGGCGTCCGTCAGGGCAATCGAAACGATCTCCTCGACGCCCTTTGCGCCGATTTTGGCGGGCAGTCCTAAATACAGGTCGCTCACGCCGTAGCCGCCCGCATTCGCTCCGGTAAAAACCGCGCAGGGCAGAATGCGCTTGCGGTCGTTCAGCACGGCGTCAATCATTTGCGCGAGGGCCGCCGAGGGCGCGTAAAACGCGCTGCCGGTCTTGAGCAGGGCCACGATTTCGCCGCCGCCCTTGCGCGCCCTCGTCACGATCTCTTCCAGACGGTCGGGCGCGATCAGCGAACTGATGGGAACCCCGCCCGCGTTCGTGCTGCCAATGAGCGGAACCATGTCATCGCCATGTCCGCCCAGCACATACGCATTGATTTCGGCCACGCTGACGCCCAGTTCCATCGCCAGAAACGCGCGGAAGCGGGCCGTGTCCAGAATGCCCGCCTGCCCGAAAACGCGCTCCGGCGGGAAGCCGCTTTCCTTCAGGGCGACGTGGCACATCGCATCGAGGGGGTTGGTCAGCAGCATCAGAATGCTGTGGGGCGATTTCGCCACCGCCGCCTTCGTGACCGTCGCCACGATTCCGGCGTTCACTTTCAACAGGTCGTCGCGGCTCATGCCCGGCTTGCGCGGCAGGCCGCTCGTGATCACCACGATGTCGCTGTCGGCAGTCTCGTCCCAGCCGTTCGTGCCGGTAATTTTGGCGTCCGACCCGATGATGGGCATGGCTTCCAGCAGGTCGAGGGCCTTGCCCTGCGGCATTCCCTCCACGATGTCATACAGGACGATGTCCACGTCGCCGCGCTCGGCCAGCCAATGCGCGAGCGTCGCGCCCGTCTGCCCCGCGCCCACAATCGTAATCTTTTTTCGCATAATCTCCCTCAGTGTTGGTTTGTCACTCTGTCGCCAAAAAGTTTCGCCGCCCTTCGTTCCCGGCGGCGCGGCGTCAAGATTATTCATCGTCGCGGTTTGTCTTCGCAGGCCGCTTCGCAAAATTCACTCGCTGTCTTGGTTTTCTTCCGCTTGCGCCGCTTCCATCTCCATCTCTTTTGAAGGCGTCAGGAAGGGAACACGGGCGTACACGTCGGCAAGCCGCAGTTCGCAGCCGATGGCAGGCAGGGACAGCACGGCTTCAAGCCCCCTCGCTGGCACGTAATGCCAGCCGCCCGCCGGCATCCGCGCGTAATGCTCGATGCGCGGCGCGTCCTGCGAGATCAGCACGTAATCCGTCAGCGACTCTAGCGTTTCGTAGCAGTCGAACTTGTCGCCTCGATCCGCCCGCTCCGTCGAATCGGACAAAATCTCGATGATCAGGGTTGGATTGAGCAGAGATTCCAGGCCCGCGAGTGTCTGGTGTTCCGGTTCGCCGCAGACTATCGTCAGGTCAGGATAGAAATACCGGTTGCAGGCCGGAACGCGCACCCGCTGGTCGCTGGCAAATCCCTGGCAGTTCCCGGCCCGCAGTTGAAAACCCAGCAAACTGGTAACCTCGAACGTGAGGATATTATGAACCAGACTGGCGCCCGCCATCGCCACGATGTCGCCGTCGTGGTACTCGCTTTTCGTTTCGGCGCGGCCTTCTCGTTCCAGATATTCTTCCGGCGTCACGTAAGGTCTTTTGGGCGCGGCAGCCATTGTTTTTCTCCCAACTCCGCTTCAC
>JBBRNU010000777.1:0-2155 GCA_038230115.1 Chthonomonadales bacterium
AAGCGTCGGTGTCGCGGGGGATCAGCGGGTTGAAGGCTTCGAGGGAGACCGTGATCGGCAGCTGCCGGTCGGTGAAAAGGACGCGCCCGAACGGATAAGAGGACTCGAACGTGGCTTTGGGAAAGCGCGGCAGGCCCGCGAGAGTTCCAGGCGCCCCGAAATCCGCCGCCAGGTCGTCGTTCAGGTCGGTTTCCAGGACGCGCAGTTTGGCGTTCGCGTTCCTGCCGGTCGTCTGCTTGGTTCGCACGATCAGGTGGCTGTACTTCGGTCGCCAGCCCCGGTTCGGGCGGCTCATGAGCTGCCAGTCGGTCAACCGTCCGTTCCCGCCGAGCGCGAAGAACCCGGTTCCGATGCCGCCAATCGGCATGGCGATTTCCCGCAGATGCGCCGCGTCGTAGCGCGCGATAATCGGCCAGTCTTCCATTGTCCCAATCCTTTCCAAAATTTCGGCGCGCGTTGCCGGGCGGTCTGTCGTTCGGGATTTCGCGACAGCCCGTGAGAAACGCCTGGCTTTCCGTTGCAATTGCCGCCGCGTTACCGCAGATCGGCCCGCGCCTTCGATGGCAGGTAGGCGACGCGAAAAATGTAGTCCTGTCCACGCTGATACAGATGACAGCGCTGGCAGGTGGCAAGTCTCCCCTGCGCCTGAACGAAGGCCGCTTTGCCGTCCACGACCGCGTACTCCCAATCGCCGCCCGGCGGGTTGAAACCCTTCTCCCTTTTCACCATCATGGTCATCAACTCCGCCGCGCTGCCGTCCGCGCGCGGGTTTTTTTCCTTGATGATGACGCTGCCGACGGGGAACATCGGATGTCGCTGCCACAGCATCGCGTTTTTGCCGATGTCGTTGACGTAAACCGTGAGGTACTTGTCGCTGTGCGGGGAGGGAAGCCCGGCGTATGGCGGCGCGACGCACAGCGCGGCATTCAGCGCTGCAATTCGCGCGGGCGTCGGGTTGACGCGCGTCCATTTTCGATGCTCCCCAACGCGCGTTCGGGTGAGAAAGGGGAGGTTCGTCGTTTCGCTCGACGCGCCGCGCGACCAGACAAGCGGCGTCAGCGCCAGAAGCAAGGCGGCGACAAAAATTGGTTTAATCGGCATGGGACGTGGCATTCGCTTCTCATTTCACGGAGATTAGCGGGAACGCGGGCATTATAACAGGCGGGACGGCGTTTGTCCAGCGGGAAAACGAGACGGTTACAACGTGTCCGAATGTCAGGGCGCGAGGCAGGCAAGACAGGCGTTTTCGACCGCCGCGCCGTAGCGCTCGCCGAAATAGTTCAGGTGAACGAGGAGGGGATAGAGTTGGTGAAGCGGTCGGCGGCGGTCGTAGCCATCTTGCAGCGGATACACGGCGCGGTAGGCGTCGAGGAAATCGGGCGGGAAGCCGCCGAACAACTCGATGAACGCAATTTCCATTTCACGCTCGCCATAGTAGACTGCCGGGTCAATCAAGACCGGCTCGCTGCCCGCGCAGAGAAAGTTGCCGCTCCACAGGTCGCCATGAATCAAAGCCGGGCGGGCATCCAGATCATCCAGCAGCGTTTCGAGGTTTCCGATCACGCGCTTCAACAGCCGGTCGCGCTCGCCGTTGCACAGCCCCTGCCGACGCGCGAGGGCGATTTGCGGCAACAGGCGGCAGTCACGGTAAAAGTCCGGCCACGCCGTGCGCCAGTCGTTGGCCTGCGGCAGCGCGCCGATGAAATTGGCGACTTCCAGCCCGAATTCCCCGGTCGGCGAAATCGCCTCGCGGTGCAGTCGCGCCAGTGTTGCGCCAAACGCCTGTGCAAAGCGGGCGGCATCATTCGGCGGGCCGGTTTCAATGAATTCCAGGGCGATGAAGGCGGGCGTCCCGCCCTGCGCGTCGGCCCACGCGAGAACGGCGGGGACGCGCAGCGTGTTCGTCGCCCGCAGCCGCGCCAGTCCGTCCGCTTCCGCCGCGAAAAATCCGGGCGCGGCGGCGGCGTTCCACTTCACAACGACTTCCTGCTTCAGAGTGGCAACGCGAACGGCCTGCGAGACCATGCCGCCGCCAACCACCCGTACGCCGAACACGTCGCCGCCAAGAACGCCGCTCAACGCGCGGTACAAGGGATAAGGCAGTTCGCTCACGCTTGCGCCGCCTTCCCCTTGCCAGTATTTTGCGCGCCGCCTG
>JBBRNU010000778.1:0-2152 GCA_038230115.1 Chthonomonadales bacterium
CTGGAATTGTCCGACGCCGAGATTGACGCGCAGGCCAAGCATTTGAACGGCCTGCTGCAACAGTTCGAGGCGCTGCAAACTCTCGACGTGACCGACATTCCGCCGACCTCGCATTCGATGCCGCGCGTGAACGTTCTGCGCGAGGACGTGGTTCGCCCCTCCCTGCCGCGCGACCTGGCGCTCGCCAACGCCCCGGAAGCGCGCAGCGGCTGCATTGTCGTCCCGCGCATTGTGGAAGGGTGAAATGAGGCTTTTGTAGCCCTGGCTATCGTTCACAATTGGGAAATTCCTGACCCTGGCTGGAGTTCAGATAGATTTCGGGAGAGTAATGTCGTGTCGGAACTGATCGGGTTGACAGCGCATGAGGCGCGGGAACGCATGACGCGGGGCGACCTGTCGGCGCGCGAACTGACCGAGGCGCATCTGGCGCGCATCGAGGCCGTTGACGACCGGGTGCGGGCGTTTCTGACGGTGACGCCGGAAGCGGCGCTCGCGCAGGCCGACGCCGCCGACCGTCAGCGCGTGAACGGCGAAGCGACCGGGCCGCTCGCGGGCATTCCCATCGTTCTCAAGGACAACCTTTGCACGACGGGCGTGACGACGACGGCGGGATCGAAAATCCTGTACAATTTCACGCCGCCGTATGACGCAACGGTCGTCGCGCGCCTGAAAAGCGCGGGCGCGGTGATTTTAGGCAAGGCCAATCTGGACGAGTTCGCGATGGGGTCGTCAACGGAAAACTCCGGGTTCCATACGTCACACAACCCGTGGGATTTGGCGCGCGTGCCGGGCGGATCGTCGGGCGGATCGGCGGCGGCAGTGGCGGCCATGGAAGCCCCGCTCGCGCTCGGCTCGGATACCGGCGGCTCGATCCGACAGCCCGCTTCCCTGTGCGGCATCGTGGGCCTGAAGCCGACCTATGGGCGCGTGTCGCGCTACGGCCTGATCGCCTATGCCTCGTCGCTCGACCAAATCGGCCCGCTCACCCGTGACGTTCGCGACAGCGCCCTGCTGCTGAACACGATTGCCGGACATGATCCGATGGATTCGACCAGCAATGAAATCCCGGTTCCCGATTTCACACAAGCCTGCCGCGAAGACGTAAAAGGGCTGAAAATCGGACTGCCGAAGGAATTTTTCGGCGCGGGCGTCAGCGACGACGTGGCGGCGACCGTGCGCGCGGCGGTGGACAAACTAACGGAATTGGGCGCGCTGGTCGAGGAATGTTCCCTGCCCTACACGGATTACGCGCTCGCCGCGTATTACATCATCGCGCCCGCCGAGTGCAGCAGCAACCTGGCCCGCTTCGACGGCGTGAAGTACGGTCTGCGCTCGCGCGAACTCGCCGGTCATGTCGGCTTGACCGAGAAAACGCGCGACGAGGGCTTCGGGGCCGAAGTAAAACAGCGCATCATGATCGGAACCTACGCGCTGTCGGCGGGCTACTACGACGCTTATTACAAGCGGGCGCAGCAGGTGCGAACGCTGATCCGCGCCGATTACGACCGTGCGTTCTCACAGTTCGACGTTCTGCTGACCCCGACTTCGCCGGTCGTCGCGCCTCGGATTGGCGAGAAGGCCGATCCGCTGGCGATGAAATTGCTGGACGTCTGCACCCTGCCGATCAACATGGCGGGCCTGCCCGCGATTTCCCTGCCGTGCGGCTTCGCGCAGGGGCTGCCTGTCGGGATGCAGCTTATCGGCAAGCCGTTCGACGAAACCACGCTGTTTCGCGTCGCTTACACCTACGAGCAGGCGACCGTCTGGCACACCCAACGCCCGCCCCTGTGACGCGCGCCGGGCCGAATAAAAAATGGAACGGATGTTACGCAGGCAATTTGCCGGGAGTTTTCAACTTCCGGTTCCGTCCGTTTACAAGTCGGAAAGGGCGCGTCCGAAATGGAAAACGCTGAGAACGGCCCGGAGCGCGTCAATATTTCCAGCGGGGCGAAGTGGGAACCGATTGTCGGCTACTCGCGCGCGGTGCGGGTCGGCCCCCACGTTTACGTTACCGGCACGACGGCGACGGACAGCCGCAGCGCGATTGTCGGGCCGGGCGATCCCTACGCGCAAACCGTGCAGGCGCTGAAAAATATCGAGACCGCGCTGCACGCGGCGGGCGCGACGTTCCAGGACGTGGTTCGCACCCGCA
>JBBRNU010000779.1:0-2152 GCA_038230115.1 Chthonomonadales bacterium
CAGAACCAGCCCTTGCTGCTTGCGGTCTTCCGTGACCAGCCCGATGCCGTGCTGAATCGCCTCTTGGGGCGAGCGCACCCGGATCGCTTTGCCGAAAACCTCGATGGTTCCGCTGTCATACGTATCGGCCCCGAAAATGGCCCGCGCGGTTTCCGTGCGCCCCGCTCCTACCAGACCCGCCAGCCCCAGCACTTCCCCCTGATGCACCGTGAACGAAATGTCGTGCAGGACGCCCCGACGGTTCAAATGCGACACGCGCAGCGCGGGCGGGCCGAGGGTCGCGGGAACTTTCGGGATCGCCTCTTTCAACTCGCGCCCGACCATGAGTTTGATGATCTCGTCGCGGGTCAGGTCGGCCACGTCTTTGGTGGCGATCCAATGCCCGTCGCGCATGATGGTGGCCCGGTCGCACACCTCGAACACCTCTTCCAGCCGGTGCGAAATATAAACGATGCTGACGCCCTGCGCCTTCAGTTGGCGCATCAGCGCGAAGAGGGCGCGCAGTTCGTGGTCGGTCAGCGTGGCGGACGGCTCGTCCATGACAATGATTTTCGACTGCCGACTGGTGGCTTTGGCGATTTCCACCATCTGCTGCTGCGCGATGCTCAGGCGATTGACGGGCGTGCGCGCGTCAATCGCGACTCCCAGTTGGTCAATGACCTGCTGCGCCTGCGCGTAGAGGGCGCGAAAGTCCACGAAGCCGGGCAGCGACGCGCGCGGCTCGCGGCCCAGAAAAATGTTCTCGCCCGCGCTGAGGTACGGCACGAGGTTGAATTCCTGATAGATGATCGAGATGCCCAGGGCCATCGCGGCCTGCGGGCTGTCAATCGCGACCGCGCGCCCGTCGAGCAGGATTTCGCCCTCGTCCTTGCTTTGCGCCCCGGCGAGAATTTTCATCAGCGTGGATTTGCCCGCGCCGTTTTCGCCCAGCAGGGCGTGGATTTCCCCCGCGCCCACCGTCAGCGACACGTCATCGAGGGCGCGCACGCCGGGATACTGCTTGCGAATATGGCGCATCTCGAGGGCGACGGGCGTCGCGCTCCGGGCGTCAAGCGTCGGGTTTGTGGTCACGGAAGGCTCGTTCCTTTTTGCATGACATTACGGTTGGGCTTACTTCTCCCCCAGGCGTTTCAGGGCGCTGGCGGCCTCGGTCGCCTGCGGGTTGAGCTTCAGGGCTTCGCGGTACTGGCCGATGGCGTCGGCTTTGCGGCCCTGACGCGCATAAATGTTGCCGACCTGCACAAGGGCGTCGGCCCGGAGCGCGGACGGATAATTCGGCTGTTTCGCCAGCCCCACATAAATTGGCGTCGCTTCCGGCAGGCGGTCGGCTTCGGCCAGCATCTGCGCCAAAGCCGACTGCGCGCTGAAATCGTTCGGGTCGGCTTTGGCGATTTCCTGATACTGCGCGATGGCGGCGTCTTTGCGACCGGCCTTCACGTACAGCGCGGCCAGCTTCCGGCGCAGGGGCGCGCGGTCGTTGGCGCTGATGTCGGCGCGGGCGACCTGCGTCTCGTACAGGCGCTGCGCTTCGTCCAGCTTGCCGCCAAACTCCAATTGCTCCCCAAGTTCCATTTGCACCGTCGCGTCGTTGGGCCATCGCGCCGCCAGATCGCGATATACGCCCAGCGCTTCCGCCGCGCGCCCGCGCCGGATCAGCAGCGCGCCGAAGGCTTCGGGAATCGCGCGCTGCGTTTTACGCTTCTCGACCTGAGCGCGCAAATACTTCAAGCCCTCGTCCTCGCGCTTCTGCCCGGCGAACGCATCGGCGAGAACGGTCATCAGCGTGACGCGCGTCGGGGTCTTTTCAAAGCGCGTCTGGAGCCAGGCGAGGTAAGCGTCCGCCCGCCCCTCTTCGGTGTAGACATGGCCCAGGTCTGCATACGCCTGATAATTCTCCGGGCTGCGTTCGATCGCCTTTTCATACAGCGCGCGGGCCTCGGCGTACCGCTTCAGTCGGGTCAAAACGGTCGCCTTGCGATCCTCGGCCCAGACCGCGTTAGGGTCGGATTTGAGCAGAGCGTCATACGCGGCAATCGCGGGCGCGTCCTGCCCCAGCGCCTCATACGTCTGCGCGAGCGGAAACAGAAGCTGGTTTTCGTTCGGGAACTGCTTTCGCAGGCTCTCGTATTCGGCCAGGGCGAGGACGAAATTC
>JBBRNU010000780.1:0-2141 GCA_038230115.1 Chthonomonadales bacterium
GATTCGGGTCGTCAGTCAGGCGGGCATCTACGCCGTGTTCGCGCTGTATCTGTTCTGGGCGATCCGGCGCGGCCCGAACGTCTGGGTTCCCTATCTCGGCACGGTCATCTACGCCGTCCTTTTCGAGCATGGCAATATGTGGCGCTACGCGCGCACGCCCGGCGGCTACTATTATCACGCCGCGTCCTGGCTGTGGGTCTTGGGCGACGTGCCGCTCTACATTCCGCTCGCGTGGGCCTTCCTCGTCGCCACGTCACGCGGGCTGACCGATCAATTGCACTTGCGCGCATGGGGCCGTCCGTTTTGCGACGCCCTGCTCACCCTGCTGATTGATCTGTGTCTGGACGCCGTCGCGATCCGCCTGCGCTTCTGGTATTGGCGCGGCGTGGGTCTGGACGAAGGGTTTTTCGGCGTCCCGGCGGATAATTTCGTCGGCTGGCTTCTGGTCACGTTCACATTTTCCCTGTTGACCCGCTGGCTGTGGGAAGGACGGGCAACGCGCGCGGGCAGCCTGACCGCCAAAGCGAGCGCGCAGTTTTTGGCTCTGCCCGTCGTCGCCTACGCGCTGTATCTGGTTCTGGAAGCCCTGGTTCATGGCGCTTATGTCGTTCTTCACGCGCGGACGCTGGGCCGGCAGCTGCCCATCCTGGCGGGGCTGATATTCCTGTTTCTCGCGGTTGTTCTAGCCGCTCTGCGCGGTCGGCCAGCAAATGTTCACGACGCTTCCCCGACAGCCTCGTTCTCGCGGTGGGACGCGCCGATGCAGCACGGCCCGCGCCACGTTTTTCACATTTTCGGCGTGTTGGGCCTGCTCTGCCTGCCGGTCGCTCTGCGCGACGCGCGCCTGTGGCTGCTGGCCCTGTCGGTGTGGAGCGTGGAAAGCGCGCTGGCGGTTGTGGCGCATCGTCGGCATCGCCGCGTCGTGTCATCGGCCTCGCCCCGTCATCATCCGTAAACAATAAACCATTTCCGGCGCAATTTGCCAGCGAAAACATCGTACAGGACGGAAACCTATGGACATAAAAGACCTCGCCGACAACGCGCCGACCGCCCGCATCGCCGACAACGTGACCCGCGAAACGCTCGCCAATGGCCTGACCGTGCTGATCAAGGAAAACCACAGCGCGCCGGTCGCGGCCCTGCTCGCCTACGTCAAGGTCGGGTATTTTCATGAGCCGGACAAGCTCAACGGCGCGGCCCACGTCATCGAGCATATGCTGTTCAAGGGAACGCCGCGCCGCCCGGAAGACGAGCAGATCGCCCGCGAAGTGCGCGAAATCGGCGGCCTGCTGAACGCCGGAACCTATTACGAGGAAACGTCTTACTATTTGGTCGCGCCGAGCCGCCATCTCGAAACGGCGATGGATATTCAGGCCGACGCTTTCTGGAACTCCACGATTGACCCCGCCGAACTTGCCAAAGAGATCGAGGTGATCGTACAGGAAAGCCAGCAGAAGCGCGACAACCCGAACGCCATGCTGACCGAATCGCTCTACGCCCTCGCCTACGACCAACACCGCATTCGCCGGTGGCGCATCGGCCCGCCCGAAATTCTGCGCGCCCTCACCCACGACGACCTGATTACGTTTTTTCACGCCACTTACCGCCCGGAAAACGTCGTGCTGACGATCGTCGGCGACGTGGATACGACTCAGGCGCTGGCGCTGGCGAACCGGTATTGGGGCGGCGCGGCGCGCGGTCAGGTCGTCTTCGAGGAGTCGCCTTCGGAGCCGCCGCGCACGGGCTTTCGGTATCAGCGCATGACGGGCGATACGCGGCAGCGGCTGTTTCAAATCGGCTTTCCGGCCCCGCCCCTGCTGCACCCGGACGCCGCGCCCCTGATGATCCTGAGCGCGCTGTTGAGCGACGGGCGCTCGGCCCGCCTGTATCGCCGCCTGAAAGAAGATTTGCAAATCGCCAACAGCGCGTGGGCGTCGTATGAGGCGTTCGCGCGGATGGGAATTCTTACGCTGGGCGCGGAATGCGCGGGCGACGACCCGCTTCCGGTCGCGCAGGCGCTGTGGGCCGAGGCGACCCGCTTGCAGCGCGAGCCGGTCGAGCCGGAAGAGTTGGCGCGAATTCGGGCGCGCGTGGAAAGCCGCCGTCTGTACGCGCAGGAGGAAGTGTTGGGCGTGGCCCGC
>JBBRNU010000781.1:0-2138 GCA_038230115.1 Chthonomonadales bacterium
CGGGACGCCGTCGTCTCCTGGCTGGAAAGCGCGCTCTCGAAAGCGCAATGCGACCTGCATGATCCCGGCCACGTCACGATGCGGCGTTTGAACCGCGCCGAGTACGACAACACGATCCGCGACCTGACCGGTTTCGATCTGCACCTGGGCGATGCGTTCCCGAACGACGATGTGGGCTACGGTTTCGATAATATCGGCGACGTGCTGTCCCTGTCGCCCCTGCTGCTGGAAAAATATCTGAGCGCGGCGGAAAAAGCGGCGGCGGCGGCGGTCGTGACGCCGGAAATGATGCGCCATCCCATCCTGGTTCCCGCCGCCAAAATGGAAACCAGCGGGCAGGTCACGAACTACGCCCGCGAGGGCGGCAGGCGGCTCGACGATACCGGCGCGGACGCCCTGCTGAATTACGATTTCGCTTCGGGCGGCGAATACATCCTGCACGTCGCGGCGTATGGGCAGCAGGTCGGCCCTGACCCGGCTCGCATGATCTTCAAGCTCGACGGCAAGGACGTGCAGACCGTTGACGTCGCCGCGCGGCGCGAAAAGCCCGAAGTCTATCCGTTCACCATCAGGGTGACGCCGGGCCGACACCGGGTCGCCTTCGCGTTCGCCAACGGCTTTTCCATTCCCGCCGACGACGCCAAGAAACAAAAGCGGCAGGATCGCCGTCTCATTGTCAACAGCCTGGAGATTTCGCGCCCCAAAGGGGTGTCCGATCCCCTGCCCGCGACGAACCGACGCCTGGTTATCGTGACGCCGAAAACGCCCGCCGAGAACGATGTGTGCGCGCGAAAAGCGCTGGGCGCGTTCGCCCGCCGCGCGTACCGCCGCCCGGTGACCGCCGAAGAAGTCAACCGCCTGGTGCGCTATACCCATCTGGCGACGGCTGCGGGCGACAGTTGGGAGCGCGGCATTCAACTGGGCGTGCAGGCGATTCTGGTTTCGCCCAATTTCCTGTTCCGCGTCGAGACCGACCCGAATCCGAGCGACGCGAAACACGCCCACCCGGTCAACGATTACGAAATGGCGTCGCGGCTGTCGTATTTTCTCTGGTCGTCCATGCCGGACGAGACCTTGTTCGCGCTTGCCGCGAAGGGCGCGCTGCATGACCCCGACGTGTTGAGCGCGCAGGTCAAGCGAATGCTGCGCGACCCGAAGGCGCAGGCCTTGGCCGATAACTTCGCCGGGCAGTGGCTTCAGCTTCGCAATCTCGCCAACATCTCGCCCGATCCGGCCCGCTTCCCGGACTTCAACGACAAACTGCGCCGGGCGATGCGAACCGAAACGGAAATGTTTTTCGAGGCCATCGTCAACGAAGACCGCAGCGTTCTGGATTTCCTGAATGCGCGCTTCACGTTCCTGAACGAGCCGCTGGCAAAGCATTACGGCATCACGGACGTGAGCGGCGACAGTTTCCGGCGCGTGGCCGTAGATGGCGATCGGCGGGGCGGCATTCTCACACAGGCCAGCGTCCTGACCGTGACCTCGAACCCGACGCGCACGTCGCCCGTCAAGCGCGGCAAATGGGTGCTGGACAACATTTTTAACACGCCGCCCCCGCCCCCGCCGCCAAATATTCCGCCCCTGGCGGACGATAAGCGCGGGCCGCTGGAAGGCACGCTGCGCCAGCGCATGGAAGCGCACCGCAAGAACCCGATTTGCGCGTCGTGCCACGCCCGCATGGACCCCATCGGGTTCGGCCTGGAAAATTACGACGCGACCGGAGCCTGGCGCACTGCCGACGGCAAATATCCGGTGGATTCGTCGGGCGTTTTGTACGGCCAGAAGTTTACGACGCCCGCGCAGCTGAAAACGATTTTGCTGTCGAAGAAAACGCAGTTCGTGCGCTGTTTGACCGAGAAATTGCTGACGTTCGGGCTGGGGCGCGGCATCGAGCCGGGCGACAAGTGCAACGTAGACGCGATGGTAGATCGTATCGCCAAAAACAAGTATCGGTTTTCCGCCCTCGTGACGACGGTCGTCGAGAGCGTGCCGTTTCGGACGCGGCGGGGAGAAAAAGGAACCTCATGAGCAAAGTGTTGATACCACGACGGACTTTTTTACGCGGCGTCGGCACGATGATGGCCCTGCCGAAGCTCGAAGCCATGCTGCCCTTGACAGCCCTGGCGCAGTCGGTC
>JBBRNU010000782.1:0-2138 GCA_038230115.1 Chthonomonadales bacterium
CCGGTCTTTCCGGCCGCGCGCGGGCTGCGCGCCCCTCATGCGAGGCGAAACTTTCCCGCCGGCCCGGCGACATCGCGCTGATTTGCAAGCGCCGTGTTTTGCGCGTTTGTCGGGCGGGGTCGCATCGTGCGGTATTATGCCGATTTTCCGAACAAATGTCAACGCGAACGTGCGGGCGGCTGTCAGCGAAACCGCCCCGGCGTCGGGTACAATGCGCCACGCAGGGCCATTTCGCGCATGTAGGCAGAACTCCGAAAGTTAGGACCCGTTACAGCAGGGTACGCAAGGCGGGCGCGGCGCGTTTCACCGTTCTCGCGTTTGCCCGTAAGCCAAACAGAAATCACGCATGATCAATTTCGATGCTGCCGATATTATCCTCATCAACGGCCTGGAATTTTACGCCTATCACGGGGCGTCGGATCAGGAACAGGCCGTCGGGCATCGCTATTTGCTGGACGCGCGGCTGGCCGTGGACACGCGCCCGGCGGGGCGCAGCGACCGGCTGGGCGATACCGTCAGCTACGCGCGCGTCGCCAAACGGCTGGTGCAAATCGGCACGCAGGAGCAGTACCGCCTGCTGGAAGCCCTCGCCGCGCACATGGCGGCAGTGGTCTTCGCCGATTTCCCCGCCGTGCTGGCCCTGCGCCTGCGCGTCCAGAAAATGTGTCCGCCCATGAACGCGATTGTAGCCTCGGTGGGCGTGGAAATCACCCGCGAGCGCACGGATTTCCCCGACGCGGATCGCAAACCGGAAGCGCCGGAAGCGCCGGAAAATCCGTAAACGCCACTTTCGCCCGGCCTGCCGCGTATGAGTAAGTAACTCATCTCATGCAGGCCCGGCTCAAGCGCGCCTGCATACGAAGAGGGAGCGAGTA
Organism: Chthonomonadales bacterium; assembly: GCA_038230115.1. Classification (GTDB taxonomy): domain Bacteria; phylum Armatimonadota; class Chthonomonadetes; order Chthonomonadales; family Chthonomonadaceae; genus JBBRNU01. The sequence continues at coordinate 876 of JBBRNU010000782.1, forward strand.
AGCGAGACCGCAGCGTGCGGCTTGCTTTTAACCCACGATTGGGGCGTTTCAACATCCCCGTCGGAGCCGTGAACGAACGCGGCTGGCGCGAAAGGCCAGCCGCGAACGCGGTCACCGACTGCGCGCCCTGGGAGCCAAACCAAATGTTTCAGCCACCCCTTCCCGCCGCGATTACCCGGCTCACGCCGGAAGAAACCGATGCGCGCATCGCGACCGCGCGCCGCTGTCTGGGCGAAGATGTCGTCATTCTGGGCCACCATTACCAGCGCGACGAGATTATCAAATGGGCCGACTTTCGGGGCGACAGTTTGAAGCTGTCGCAGATCGCGGGTCAGCATCCCGAAGCCAAATATATTGTCTTTTGCGGCGTTCACTTCATGGCCGAGTCCGCCGATATTCTCACGACCGATGACCAGATCGTCATTCTGCCCAATTTGAGCGCGGGCTGCTCGATGGCGGACATGGCGAGTCTGGGGCAGGTGGAAGCCTGCTGGGAGGCGCTCGCGACCGCGACCGACACGTCGAAAATCACGCCGATCACCTACGTCAATTCGACGGCGGCGCTGAAGGCGTTTGTCGGGCGAAACGGAGGCGCGGCCTGCACGTCGTCGAACGCGGGCCAAATCGTGTCGTGGGCCTTAGCGCGGGGCGAGAAATTGCTGTTCTTCCCCGACCAGCATCTGGGCCGCAACACCGCGGTCGCGCTCGGCCTCGACCCGGAGCGCGATATGCTGCTATGGGACCCGAACCAGCCGTTCGGCGTGACGCCGGAAGAAGTGCAGGCCAAGCGCGTCCTGCTGTGGAAGGGGCATTGCTCGGTGCATGGGCGCTTCCACGTCGAACAGATCGCCAAAGCGCGCTCAGAGTTCCCCGGCGTGCAGGTCATCGTGCATCCCGAATGCCCGCTCGACGTTGTGGAAGCCGCCGACCTGGACGGCTCGACCGAATTTATTATCAAGACGATCAGCGCGGCTCCGGCGGGAACGACCTGGGCGGTCGGGACGGAAATCAACCTGGTCAGCCGTCTGGCGCGGGAGTTCCCGGACAAGTCGATTTTCTGCCTCGACCCGGTTGTCTGCCCCTGCTCCACGATGTACCGCATCCATCCGCATTATCTGCTCTGGGTGTTGGAATCGCTCGTGGCGGGCCAGGTCGTCAACCAGATCAAAGTTCGCCCCGACATCGCCGCCGACGCCCGCCTCGCGCTGGAGCGGATGCTGTCCCTTCGGTAAGAGTCGGTCGGGGCAAGTTTTATAACTCGCC
>JBBRNU010000783.1:0-2126 GCA_038230115.1 Chthonomonadales bacterium
CGTAGGTTCCGCCCAGCGAAGCGACGCGCAGCGGGAAGCCATCATAGCCGTCCTGCGGCAAGTCCATCGCAATCGCGAGGGGATGCAGGCGGTGGGGGAACAGGTCGCCCATGATGCCGTTGCCATAAGCGTAGTATTTACGCCAGCGGAAATAGCGGTCCGGGTTCCACTCCGCCGGGCCAACGCCGCGCCGGAACGTGTTCCAATCCACGTGCGCGTCGCCGGTCGCGGTCGGTCCGGCGTCTTTGTCAATGCCGTAATAGTTCCACTCGCCGCCTTTGGAGTTGCGGCAGTAGCTTCCCTGCGCCATCACGAGATGCCCGATTTTGCCGGACTTCACGACGCGCTGCGCCACGTGCCACTTCTCGTCGGAACAGCCCTGCGAGCCGACCTGCACGATTTTCTTGGTGCGCTTGGCCGTGTCGTGCAGGGCGAAGGTCTCTTCCAGCGTCTTGCACATCGGCTTTTCGATGTAAACGTGCTTGCCCGCTTCCATCGCGGCAATCGCAATCGGGGCGTGCCAGTTGTCCGAAGTCGTGACCCAGACCGCATCCAATTCTTTCAGCGCCACAAGGGAGCGGTAGTCGTCGAAAGTTTGGCTGTCGCTTAGAGTTAAAAATTTCTGCGCGCCCGTTTTGCGGCGCGCGTACAAATCGCACACGGCCACCGACTGCGTGTTGTTTTTCAGGCCGCCCTCGGTGTTTTCCTTGAGCAGGCGCACGTGAGTCATGCCCTGCCCGCCCAGCCCGACGTGGCCGATGATTATTTTGTCGTTCGCGCCAATGATGCGGCGCATCGCTTCCGCCGTCGTGGGCATCGAGCTGGCGACTGCCGCCGCCGCTCCGGTCGCCGCCGCGTTGCGGAGAAATTCGCGCCGCGTCGAGGCGTCATTCTGATTTTGGCTCATGCGTTGATTGCTCCTTTGCAGGTCTGGCCGCGCTGGACAGACCGCCGAGTTGAGAAAGGAATTGCGAGATGCCAGACCGCAAGCGCGGCCCGGTTCAGAGGGCGAACCACTCTTTCTGGAACGTGATTTTGCCGCCGGACAGCACGGCCTCGTGCGCCTTGCGCGCAACGACGGTCGCCTGATACCCCTCGACGGCCCCGGCGTAAGGCTTCTTGCCGGAATGGATGCAGTCCACGAACGCGCTGATCGCCTGGTACAGCGACGTTTTGGTAACGTCGGTTCCGACCTGTCCCGGCTGCTTGCCCTGCGCGATCAACTTGGTGGCGTCGGCGACGAGCGCGATGCCGGTTCCGGTCGCGTCGTCGCCGACCGCGAGTTTGTCTTTGCGCGCATAAACTTCCCAGCCGAGCAGGGGCGAGTCGGTCTCTTTGAACATCCAGGCCCGCTGATCGCGCAGCATCATCGCGCAGTCGGAACCCATGAAGGTCTCATACGCCCCGTCGAACGAGTTGACCAGGGTCGCGTCGTAACTGTACCGGACGTTATTGGGAAATTCCAGCACGCACTGCACCGTGTCCGGCGTTTCCATGCCGTCGTCGGTCCAGCCCATGACCGCCCCAAAGCCGGTGACCGAAACCGGCAGCGCCTTCAAAAACCACGCGGCGGTGTCCAGTTGATGAATGCCAACTTCGCCCAGCAGTCCGCTCGACGACGCCTTGTAAAGCCGCCAATTTACTTCTCTTTCGCGCTCCGACGTGGGTGCGGGCCGTTTCCAGCTCATTTTCTTGTGCCACTGCGCCCGCCCGGACGCGATATGCCCCAGCGCGCCGGAGCGCACGAAATCCAGCACGTGCTGGTGCTGCTTGTTGGAACGGTATTGCAGGCCGGTCTGGAACACCGCTTTCGAGGCTGCGCCCGCTTTGGCGATGTCGCGCGCCTCGGCTAGATCGGTCGCAAGCGGGGCTTCGCAATACACGTGCTTGCCAGCCGCAATCGCGTCCAGAACGATTTGTTTGTGGAGGTGGGAAGGCGTGGCGACAAAGACCGCCTGCACCGTCTTATCATCCAGCATTTTGCGGTAATCTTCGACAACCACGGCTTTGGGCGCAATGTCGGTCGAGCGCTTCATGTAGCCCGGCGCAGTGTAGGTATCGCAAATCGAGACGATGGGCGAGCCGCCGTTTTTCGCCAGCGACGCGAGGATTTCGCGTCCCTGCAC
>JBBRNU010000784.1:0-2125 GCA_038230115.1 Chthonomonadales bacterium
AGCGGAGCCAATGGACTCTAGGCCATTATCGCCAGCGTCCGTAGCGGCCCAGTTCCCGCTGGTCGAGGCGCAGCAATTCACGGTCCCGGTCCAGATCGAGTCGAGCGTGATCCAGGTCGGTCTGCGTGCGTCGCACGCCGCGCCCGTCGCGATTATAACGCTGATCGTCGAGCCGCCGCTCCAGATCGCGCACGTGCGTTTGGTCGTGATGAATCGCGTCAATGTCGCGGCGAACGGCATGGTTTATTTGATCGTAACGGTCGGCGCGGGCGGGCGCGAGACCAACGGTTCCCAGCAAGAGCGCGCCCAGACTGCCGGCCGCAAGCCCTTTTTGGATGGATGTTCTCATCGTAATCGCTCCTTTGCCGCCAAAGCGTTTTCTGCGGAATTTTCTTACTTTCCGCGCGCTTCGGCTTACGGTTTCAGACGAAGCGCGAGCGGGAAAGTTCACGTTTGGCTCAGGCGGCCAGGCGCAGATAGGCGTGGTGCGTGACGCAGTTGCGGCCCTGCGCCTTCGAGACGTACAGCGCCTGATCGGCCAAATCCACCAGAGACTGCGGACCGGCGACCGAAGCGGGCAGCGACGCCACTCCCAGACTGGCCGTGACCGGACGCAGCGGCCAGGTTTCTCCGGCAATCGTCTCGCGCAGCCGCTCGGCCATCATGTAGGCGCGGCGATGGGACGTATTGGGAAGCGCCACCACAAACTCTTCGCCGCCGTAACGCGCCACCAGATCGCCGCGCCGCGTAACCAATTTCAATGCCTGCGCGACCTTGCGGAGCGCGGCATCCCCGGCAGGATGCCCGTAAGCGTCGTTGTAACTCTTGAAGTGGTCAACATCCAGCAAAATTACGGACAGAGGTTCGGAAGCATGGATCGCCCGCGTGAACTCCTCTTCCAGAAATTCGCGAAAGGCGCGCACGTTTTTGAGGCCGGTCAGCGGGTCGGTGGTCGCCAGCGCTTCCAGCCGAACGTTGGCCGCGCTCAGAGAGGCCAGATTGCGGCGCAGTTCCAACTGCGCGACGACCTGCCGAGACAGCGCCGCCAGCCCCTCTCGCTGGGTTTCGTTCAACCGGCGGGGCTTGCGGTCAATTACGCACAGCGTCCCCAGCGCGAAATTGTCCGGGGTTACAAGCGGGGCGCCCGCGTAAAAGCGAATGCTGGGGGCGGCAGTTACCAGCGGGTTGTCGGCAAAACGCGGGTCCAGTCGCGCGTCAGGAACCTCGAATACGTCTCGCTGCAAAATCGCATGGGCGCAAAAAGCCACGTCGCGCGGCGTTTCGACCGCCTCGATCCCAACGCGCGCCTTGAACCATTGCCGCGCCTCGTCTACCAGGCTGACCAGGCAGATCGGAGCGCCGCAAATTTGCGCGGCGATGCGCGCCAGATCGTCATAAGCCTGTTCCGGGGGCGTATCCAGAACGGCATAATTTTCGAGCGCGGCGCGGCGCAGCGTTTCATTCGCGGGCAAAGGGGCCGGAATGGCAGGCATATTTGCATCCTTACGTGGTTTGCGCGCCGCCCCCGAACCTTCGGACAGCGAGCGCGCTGATTTTTCCTGTTAGGCATTTGTGAGAGAAGCCGCGTAAGCGGCACTCTCTTTTTTCCACATAATCCTTACAAAATAAAGCGAGAATTTCTAGTATTTGTAAATCAGAGACAAATTTTTGTCGGTGGGCTTGTTTTTGCCGCCCGGCTTACGGCGCGAGGGGGCCGATGAAGCCGCACCGCTGGCAGAACACGTCATCGGCCACCGGACGATACCCGACGCCGCTGCCCGCCGAGAACGTAGGCAGGCAGGAAAGTCGGTCGCTGCCGCAGCGATTGCATCGGGCGTTGGCCGGAGGACGCAGGATGGATTTAGGCTGGCCGCTCGCCAGCGCGCCCCCGCCGTCACTCGGCCTGATTATCGGCGTTTTCGTATTGTTTTTGTCGTCGTTGATCATGCCTGCCCCTTGAAATTTCAGACGTTTCCGTTCATTCCGCGCTGCCGTTTACGCCCGCTCGCCTGACGAATGGGAAGAATGCCCGTTTTGAAATGCGAAGCCCATCGAACGGGCATGAATGCCCGTTCTGAAACGCGAAGCCCGCCTGCGCGGGCTAAATGCACAATGCCGACGCGCC
>JBBRNU010000785.1:0-2124 GCA_038230115.1 Chthonomonadales bacterium
CGCGGAATCAAAGCCCGACAGAAGCGGGCGGGTTGGGACAATGATTATTTGACCCAACTTCTCATTAATTAAGATGCGCTGGCCCTGGCTTACGCTTCGGCCATCCGGCTGTTATGGCTTCGCAGGCGCTGGCTCATGACGCGCATCACTTCCAGCGCGAAAAAGGGCGCCTCTTCCACCAAAAAGATGAACTGCTTTTGGGTGATGAGCAGCAGCTGACAATCGGTTTTGGCAATGGCGGTCGCGCTGCGCGGGGCGTTGTCAATCAAAGCCATTTCGCCGACGATGGACTCCGGCCCCAGCGTCTCGACGACCCGGCTGCCGATCTGAATGTTCACCTCGCCCTCTTTCACGAAATACATCATGTCGCCGGGCTGACCTTCGGCGAAAATAACAGTTCCGGCGGCGTAAGCGTGCGGGGGAAATTCGCTTTCCGAAAAACGGGGCAGTCTCATCAATCTCTCCTTCGACGTGGACGACTTATGACTTGTCAAGGCCCGCCCGCAGGGTGACGCGACAGAAGAGGGAGCAGGCTGCGTTTGTTTCCACTTTCAACCAGGCGATTCTACGTGGAACGGCGTTTTCCTGCCGAGATTTCTCCTTACCACCACTATAAAATGGCAAATTGCGTTTTGCCGCGGCGCGACTTGCAGCCGACCGCTCGCCCGTCAGCCGCGCATCTTGTCCAGATCGAGACCCTGTTCGCGGCAGAACTGCTCGTAGGCGAAGGGCGAGATTTCCGACGGCTTGATTTCGCTGCGTCCGCCCCAGAAAACGTTCGTGTAGCCAATGGGAATGCCGACCGACTCCAGATGGGCGTCAATGGCGGCTTTATGCGCCAGCACCATCGGCTTTTCCATGCCGTGCGCCACGCCCATGATATTGACGCTGCGAAATTCCGGGCCGCCCTCGCGCCAGTAAGCGTGCGTCATGATATGGAAGCGCCCCACCTCCCGGCCCGCCTCGATTTCGCGGCCTTGCGGCACGGCCCAATGGAAGAGGGCGTTGTAGCGCGTAACCCGCTGATCGCCCGCCGTCGGCTTGACGTGTTCCAGAAACGTAGAGAAGCGCCCGATGACGCCGCGCGCTGCCAGCGACTCCGCCACGCTCAGGAACGTGTCCAGACCAACGGCGGCTTCGTCGGCCCGCGCCTGCCACAAATCCCGGCGCAGCTCATCCGGCTCGAATTCGCGCTTCAAACTCATAAGAACGCGCCAGTCCAGATCGCTCAGGCTAACGATTTCCGTGTCGAGAACTTCGGCCAGGGCGTCGGATTTGCTGCCGGGAACCATGTCGCGGCGGCGAATATGGCCCACGCCCAGCGCGAACAGGCGTTTGGCGGGCATCAAGCGGTAGTGTTCGGCCCCGATCTGCGCCTGCAAATAATCGGCGTGCCGGGCAATCGAATAGCCCTGCGGCACTTTCAGGGTCGTCCACAGTCGGTAATTCGAGCCGGGCGTGGCCGCATCGGTGGAGCGCAGCACGACATGGCCGGAAAACGGGTCGCGCTGAAACAGATAGTCGAACGCGGCGTCCAGACGGTCGGCGGGAACCTGCCAGGCGACGAGCGCGCCCTGCGCCAGATTGGTCGCCATCAGGGTCTGCCGCACGCGCCGAATCGTTCCGGCGCGCAGCATCGCCTCGACGCGCGCCAGAACGGTTTCGACCGGGACGCCCGACAAGCGCGCGATTTCACCGAACGGATCGGGCAGAAACCCCTGAATGCGGTCTTCCGACACGGCCAGAATCGCGGCGTTCACCGGGTCGTCAATGGCGGCAGGAAAATCGAGTGTGTTCATGGAATTATTCTACCTCATTCCCAACATTCCCAATCGCTCCGTCGCCGTTGACAACGCGCCGTGACCGCTCGAATTAGCCCGCATTCGATTCGAGGACGCGCCGCGTTCGGCTTTCCCGACGCGGCATTCGACAAGACGGGCGGTTTGACAAACCGAGCCGGATATGGTTTACTGAGGACGGCGCGGCGGCGCGCTCGGCGGGAACGCAGCGACATGAGCGTTGGACTACAAACCGGCCCGAATCAAATCAACCTTCTCGTGCAGGGCGAGCGGTTCGCGTCGTATCGCTACGGCGCGGGCGACCTGCCGGGGTTTACCGAGATAC
>JBBRNU010000786.1:0-2120 GCA_038230115.1 Chthonomonadales bacterium
ACGCCCCTAATTTGCTGCGTCAGGGTTTGAACCACCGAGACACAGAGGCGCAGAGAGAATGCCGAGAGCCTTGCGCCAAAACGTTGCTGCCCCCTCAAAGGTGAAGAAACGCTTGACCGTTCTGCCTGTCCCGTCCGCGAGATCGGCCAGCGAAGCGCGCGAAGCCTCCGTGCCGGGTCTTTTATAGGCCCGGCTTCTAATGCAGGAATCACTTCGCCGCTTATTGCCGACGGAGCATCTGGCGCAGTTCGGCGGGATTTCCCGCGAACTGAACCGCCTCCTCGTAGGAAATCGCTTTGGCGTGGTAGAGTTTTTCGAGCGCCTGGTTCATCGTGTTCATGCCGAAATGCCCGCCGTCGCGAATGCAGGCGTACAGGTCGCCGGTATCGCCGTCGTCCAACTGCTTTTTCACCATCGGCGAGGCCGTCATCACCTCGACGGCGGGAATGCGCCCGGTTCCGCCCGCCCGATGCACCAGGCGCTGTGACGTCACGCACAAGAGCGACGCCCCCAGGTGCTGGCACACTTGTTCCTTGAGGTGCTGCGGAAAACTGTTGACGATGCGGTCCACCGTCGTCGCCGCCGAGGTCGTGTGCAGAGTCGTAATGACCAGATGCCCGATTTCCGCCGCCGTCATCGCCACGTCCATCGTTTCCCGATCGCGCAGCTCGCCAATCGCGATCACGTCCGGGCTTTGCCGGGTCACGCTATGCAGAGCCGTCTCGAACGACCGGGTATCCTGCCCGATTTCGCGCTGATGAATCACGCTTTTGCGATCCTCGTACACGTATTCGATTGGCTCCTCGATGGTAAACACGTTCGCGTGCTTATTCCGGTTGATTTCCTCGATAAGCGCGGCGAGCGTCGTGGTTTTGCCGCTGCCGGTCGGCCCCGTAATAATAATCAGCCCCTGCGGTTCAAGGGCCATTTTCTTCAGAATCGGCGGCAGTCCCAATTCGTCAATCGTATAGGGCCGCTGCGGAATAATTCGCAGGGCCGCGCCGATCATGCCCCGCTGCAAAAACAGGTTGGCCCGAACGCGCGCCAGTCCCGCGATAGTAAATACCAAATCCAGTTCCTGCTTGCACTCCAACTCTTTCATGCGCGCGTCGGCGTCTTCGATTTCCAGGCTTGCGCCGCCCGCGTCCGGGTATTGCAGGAGCGTGTCCCGGCTTGCGCTGAACATGACCTCATACGCCAGTTCGCGCGTCTCTTCCGGGGTCTGAACCGGCATTTCGGTGCGCTGCATCTGCCCGTCCACGCGAATGGCGGGAACTGCGCCCGCTTTGATGATCAAGTCGGAAGCTTTATGCTTGATAGCGATTTCGAGCAGTTCGTGAATACTGGACATGGTTCATCCTCTGGCGTCCTGGCGGCGGGCGAGCGCGGCGTTAAAATTTTGTTGCAGAACACGCTGACTGTTTTGACCCCTCGTCAGGCGGGAATGTTCCCATCCGAGGCGTCTTCTCTCTATTTACAATTTCGCCATTTGCAGCGTCGCGCAACGCAGCTCCCGGTTTTGCAATTCCTACTGTAATGGACGCGCGCCCGCCCGCGACGTTGCATGAATTTCGCCGCTGCCTCCGAATTCCGGCTTCTTCCTCTTTCCGCGCTTGCAAATCTTCCCTTGTCCGTGTATAATTCCTCATGCCGTCGGCGCGAACACTCGACCAGAGTCGCGCCGCGCTCGTTTTTCAGGGAGCGTTATGACCCCGGCTCTGGATTTCACGCGCCATTCGCTGCGCTCTGTGATGCGCCCCGCGCCCGATTTGGCCCCGCACGACAGCGTGCGCCGGTTTCTGCATCTGGCGCGCAGTCAAGCCTGCACGTCCCTGCCGGTCACGCACGCGGGAAGATTGCTGGGCGTCGTTCGGCTGGAAGACCTGCTGCCAATCCTGTCGCCCGCCCGTGCAGCCGGAGTCGAAAGCGAAGCCCGCGCCCGAACTCTCGACCAGCCGGTTTCGGAATGGATGCGCCCGGCTCCCGCTATCGCCCGCGCCGACATGACGCCCGACGCCGCAGGACAGGCGCTCGCGCAATTTCGGCTGGACGCGCTTCCCGTTTTGGACGGCGACGGTTACTGTCTGGGCATGATTCTGGCCGCCGATTTGCTGGCTCCC
>JBBRNU010000787.1:0-2117 GCA_038230115.1 Chthonomonadales bacterium
GAACGCCTGTTGGCGCATCGGCATTGCAGGCCACGAAGGTGGTCTGTGCATTTCAGAACGGGGATTTATTCCCGTTCCCTCCGTCAGGCCGCACACTTACAATTTTTCGACAATGAAATTCGAGAGCATCGTGAAGACGTGCAGAGAAACGCCTTCCAACCCGTGATGCTTGCCGGGGTAGTACATTGCGCGGAAGGGCTTGTTGCGCTTCTGGAATTCTTCGGCGAGGCGGGCTGAATTCTGGAAATGTACGTTGTCGTCGGCGGTTCCATGCACAAGCAGATAATTTCCCTTGAGTTTGTCGGCTTCGTGCAGCGGCGACGTTTCCTCATACCCTTTCGGGTTGTCTACGGGGCGGCGCATGTAACGCTCGGTGTAGATGCTGTCGTAGAACGCCCAGTTCGTGACCGGGGCGACGGAAATGGCGGTTTTGAACACGTCGGCCCCGCGCAGAATGCACAGAGCGGCCATGTAGCCGCCATAACTCCAGCCCCAGATACCGATTCGGCTGGCGTCCACGAACGGCTGCGTTCCCAGCCACTTCGCGCCCTCGATTTGATCGTGAACTTCCCACTGCCCCAGTTTTTGGTAGGTAATCTTCTCGAACGCGCTCCCCCGGAAGCCCGACCCGCGCCCGTCCGTCATCGCAAAAATATAGCCCTTCGACGCCAGCAGCTGCTCCAATCCGCCGCCGTTGCCGAACGAGTCGAGGACGACCTGCGAACCCGGCCCGCCATACGTAAACATCAGGACGGGGTATTTTTTGGCGGGGTCGAAGTCCTTGGGTTTGAGCAGGGCCATATTCAGCGTCACGCCGTCGCTGGTCTGGAAGGTCGTGAATTCCCAACTCGCGAGCGCGGCGCGAGGCATTTTCGGCATCGGATTGTCATGCACAATCGCCAGATGCTGGCCGCTAGACTTGACGAGCCGGGTGCGGGGCGGCGTGGCGCGGCTGGAATGCGTGTTCAGAAAATGCCCGCCATCCGGCGCGAAAAGCGGTCGGTGCGTTCCCGGCGTGTCGGTTAGTTGCACGATTTCGCCGCCGCCGTCGAGCAGGACGCTGAAAACGTGGCGCTCCATCGGGTTCGGTTTGGCGGCGGTGAAATAGGCCAGACGGTGCGCGGCGTCCACGCCCGCCAACTCCTGCACGTCCCACTCGCCCGTCGTCAGCTGCCGCAGCATTTTGCCGGACAGGTCGTACAAATACAGATGCTGGTAGCCGCTGCGGTCGGATTTCCAGAGGAACTGTTCGGTTCCCTTGACGAACGTGGCGTCCCCCGGCTCGTCTATCCAAGCCGCGTCCTCGTCGGTCAGCAGAACGGAGGATTTGCCGGTTGCGGTCTCGACTTTCAGCACGTCCAGGCGGTTTTGCAGGCGCGGCATTCGGTGCAGCAGCAAGTCGCCGGTCGGCGCCCATTGCATCCGCGAGATATAAATGTCGGTATCGGGGCCGATGTCCATCCAGCGCGTCGGGGGAATCGCGGTCGTGTCGGCATCGGCGACGACGCCGATTTTCACGATGGGGTTCGGGTCGCCCGCTTTCGGGTAGCGGGTTTCCACCGGCTTCATGTGCAGGTCGTCGTAGTTGGGCAGGTTGATTTGGGGAACCTGCGTCTCGTTGATCTGGAAATACGCGATGGTTTTGCTGTCCGGCGACCAGGCCCACCCGTCCACGAGGTCGAGTTCTTCCTCATAGACCCACCCGAAGCGCCCGTTATAAATCGTCGGCGCGGCGGTATCGGTCAGGCGGGTTTCTTTGCCCGTCGCCAGATCGAGCGTATAGAGGTCGTCGCCCTTGACGCAGCCAATTTTTTTGCCGTCGGGCGACCACTTGGCATTGCGATATTCCACTTCCTGAGTCGTGACGCGCTTCAGCGATTTTGTGGCGAGCGTGTAAACGTAAAGGGCCAGGTCGCCCGCTGAGGAGCGGCGGCGCGGCGCGCGGGCGATGAGAATTTGCGTCTCGTCCGGCGACCACTGATACCCGCGAATGGCGAGCGCGTTTCTGGGCGTGTCGGCGTCGTCATCTTCGTCGGACGCGGCGGGAACGGCGCTTTTTACCCGGTCCGCCTTCGCCAGATGCAGGGTTTTGGCGTCAATGACAGGCGTTCGCGCGC
>JBBRNU010000788.1:0-2116 GCA_038230115.1 Chthonomonadales bacterium
CGCCCTGCGCGCGAGCGCTCAGGCGCGCGGCAAAAAGATTTATTTCTGGACGGTCACGCAGGGTATGGTGCTGAATCCCAACCACCGGGACAACGCCACCCGCGACCCGATTACCGCTCTCGATTTCGTCATGGATTCGCGCGAGCAGGCGCTGTTCGTCCTGAAAGATTACCACGCTTTCATCAATGACGTGACGGTGACACGCCGTTTGCGCGACCTGACCATCGCCCTGAAAACCAGTTACAAGACGCTCATCATCGTTGCGCCCGTCCTGAAACTGCCGAGCGAGCTGGAAAAAGAGATCACGGTGCTGGATTACGGCCTGCCGGATCACGAAGACCTGGATCAACTGCTCGAAGGCATCATTCAATCCGTCAAGGACAACCCGCAGGTCAACACGACCCTGACCGACATCGAGCGCGACCAGATTCTCAAGGCCGCGCAGGGTCTGACCGCCCTGGAAGCGGAAAACGTGATGGCGAAATCGCTGGTGCAAAAACACCAGTTCGACGTAGATGTCATCCTGAGCGAAAAAGAGCAGATCATTCGCAAGTCCGGCATTTTGGAATACTACCCGTTCAGCGAAAGCATCGGCGACGTGGGCGGGCTGGACTTGCTCAAAGACTGGATGGACAAGCGCACGGTCGCGTTCACGGAAAAGGCCCGTGACTTCGGCCTGCCCGCGCCGCGCGGCGTGCTGCTGCTAGGGGTCCAAGGATGTGGTAAAAGTTTGTCTGCTAAAGCGATTGGCAGTTTGTGGCGGCTGCCGTTGCTGCGGCTGGACGTGGGACGCATCTTTGGCGGCATCGTGGGGCAGTCGGAAGAGAATATGCGGAAGGCGATTCGGGTCGCCGAGTCGGTCGCGCCCTGCGTGGCGGGCGACTCGCGCATTACGCTGGCGGACGGTTCCGAGCGCACGATTCAGTCGCTCTACGATGGCGGCGAAACGGAACTGGACGCGCTCTGCATGACCGCAGATTGGCAAATCGCGCCCACGCGCGTCAAGGCGATCACGCGCTCGCCCGCCCCCGATTTGTACACCGTTCAACTGACGCACGGGCGAATCCAGACGACCGGCGCGCACCTGTTTCCAATCCTGCGCGACGGCGACCTGCACTGGGTTCGCGCCGACGCCCTGACCGCCAGCGATTACGTGGCGGTTCCCGCGTCCCCACCCGCCCTGTCCGCAAGGCCGGATTTCGTTCGCGACTGCACGGACATGATTCCGATTGGCGCGCGGCTGCGGCAGATTCGCCAAGCCGTCGGATTGGGCGCGCAGCCACTTTTAAGCGTGGATTTCGAGACGCTTGCGGATTATGAGGCAGGCGAGGAACATCCCGACCGGGCGCGTCTGTACGCCATCGCCCGCGAACTGCGCTGTCTCGCCCTTGCGAAAGGAGCCGACGACGCCCCCATTGACGCCCTCGATAAACTCATCACTAGCCCGATCCGCTGGAGCCGGGTTGTGGCGGTTCGGGAGGAGCCGAAACCGGAATTCGTGTACGACCTGGTTTGCGACGCGCCGCATAATTTTATCTGCAACAACATCGTCGTCCATAATTGTATTTTGTGGGTGGACGAATTAGAGAAGGGGTTTTCCGGCACGCAAAGTTCGGGGCAGTCGGACGGCGGCACGACCAGCCGCGTGTTCGGAACCTTCCTGACCTGGATGCAGGACAAAAAGGCGGCGGCGTTCGTGGTCGCGACCTCCAACGACGTGACCAGCCTGCCGCCGGAGCTGCTGCGGAAGGGCCGCTTCGACGAGATTTTCTTCATTGACCTGCCCGCGAAGGAAGAACGCAAGCAGATTTTCACGATTCACCTGTCGAAGCGCAAGCGCAATCCCGACGACTTCGATCTCGACCGTCTGGCCGATGCCACGCCCGGCTTCAGCGGGGCCGAAATCGCCGCCGCCGTGGAAGAGGCTTTGTACGACGCTTTTGACGCCACGAAAGAGCTGACCACGCAGTCCATTGTCGCCGCCGCGCACCACACCGTGCCGCTTTCCATGACGATGCGCGAGCGGATTGAGGACTTGCGCGAATGGGCCAATACGCGCGCCAGGGCCGCGTCGAGCGCGCACGCCGAAGACATGGCGACAATCACGCAGGAACTC
>JBBRNU010000789.1:0-2108 GCA_038230115.1 Chthonomonadales bacterium
AAAGCGGGCAGGCTGAACTTCCTGTAATTTCAAGGCGGTCTGGGTCGAGCAGAGATAATCGAGTAGTTTGCGCTTGTCCGCCGCGTGCGCGCTGCTTTTGATAATCGCAACCGGCGCGGCAATGATCGGGGTTCCGAGCGTGGCGACCATACCGCGCTCGACGCCAAGCGCGTCGCTGGTGGAAAAATTGGCCTGATCGGCTACGACAAACTCAAGCGGCGCTTTCGTCTGCATGGCCTGCTGCGCGAGGTCGGAATCCACGACGCCCCATGCCGCTTTGCCGCTCGCGACCGCGGCGACGACTGCCGCTTCGTCCGGCAGGAACTGAACGCCATTCGCCTGAATGCGCTCCAGGAGGCGTGTTCCCTCGGTCTCTTTCAAGAGCGTGAAGGCGGTCAGCAAATGGTAAGCGGCCATCGCGTTGACGCGCGGATCGGCGAGCGCCGCCTTTCCTTTCCATTCCGGGCGGGCGAGCGCAGCCAAAGAACGGGGGGCCTGGGCCGCGCGCACCAGCCGGGTATTGTAAATCAGGACGCGGGCGCGAGCGCCCAACCCGAACCAATAGGCGTCCCGGTCGCGGTAATCGTCGGCAATGCGGTCGGTCGGCGGGCTGTGATAGGCTTCAAGCAGGTTGTCGGCCTGCAATTTCTGCATGGTTTCGACGTTCCCGGCCCAATAAAGATCGGCTTTGGGCGACTCGCTTTCCTCCCGCACGCGCGCCGCCAGACCCTCCCCGCCGCGAACGTCTTTGGCGGCGGCGTAGACGACGCGAATGGGAATATTCTGCTGCCGCCGCCAATTTTCCAGCAGCGGCTCGACGACGCTTTTATCCTGATCCGAGTAGAGCAGGAGTTCCGGCTTGCCGCTTTCGCCGCAGCCGATCAGCGGCAGGAGCGTCGTTAACAGCAGCAAAAGGAAAACCCCGCAGGCCCGGCGCAGCAGGCGAGCGCGGGAAGCGAAAGCGAATGAGCGCGTTACGAACGCAGGCATGGGCCACCCTCGACCGGCGTAATTGAGATGGAAGTCGGGGCGAAGTTCGGCGCGCGGAAGGCGAATTCCTGCTGAACGGAAACAAGTTGAAACCG
Organism: Chthonomonadales bacterium; assembly: GCA_038230115.1. Classification (GTDB taxonomy): domain Bacteria; phylum Armatimonadota; class Chthonomonadetes; order Chthonomonadales; family Chthonomonadaceae; genus JBBRNU01. Next base: position 1,086 of record JBBRNU010000789.1, read on the forward strand.
AAATTTCAACCCTGGGCGAACGACCGAGGGTGACTTTCAGCCCAGGGCGTTCAGGTCGAAGCCCAGCGCTTCAATTTCTGTTTCGCGGCCTGTCAGGTTGATCTTGGCCCGGATAAGGCGCTCCAGCGTGTCGGAAATCGCGTCGAGTTTCGGCTCTTCATGGCTCACGGCGATACCCATTGTCAGGCGGCCCGCGTCGTTATGATACAGTTCGACGAACTCCGCGCCCTCGACATCGCCCGCAAACAGCGACCGCTTGCCGCCCTGCGGATCGCCGCGCAAGACCATGTGAATGTCAAGCTCGTCGGAAAAGAAATAGGCCACCTGGTTGTACGGCTCGCTTCCGCCCGCCATGATTTTGCCGACCGCCTGCCCCTGCCACTTGGCGTTAAGATGATGCTCGGCGTGCCACTCTTTATCGAGCGCGATGTCGCGGACGAAAGCGATGTCGCCCGCCGCCCAGATATTCGGGTCGCTGGTCTGCAAAAATTCGTTGACGCGCACGCCGTTTTTGTCGTCCACGTCCAGCCCCGCCGCTTTGGGCAGGTCGAGGTTCAGGGCGGCTCCGACCCCGGCCACGACGAAATCGGCGGGCAGACGCCTGCCGCCGCTGGTCACGACCGTGCGCGCCGGGCCGGTTTCGCCGTCGCCCTCAATCGTCGTGACCTGCTCGTTCAGCACGAATTGCACGCCGTGCCGCTCATAGTAAGTTTGCAGAAATTTGCCGAACTTTTCGCTGGCGAACTTGCTCCAAACTTGTCCCTGCGGCTCAACAATCGTAACCTCTAACCCGCGCGTTCGGGCGTCGGCTCCCACCTCCATGCCAATATAGCCCGCCCCGATGATCACGACCCGCCGACTTTGCTGCATCGCCTGCCGGATCGCCAAAGAGTCTTCGAGATGCCGCAACAGGAAGACGCCCGCGCGCTGCGCGCCGGGAACGTCGAGCGGTTTGGCGTGGGAGCCGGTCGCCAGCAGCAGTTTTTCATACGTCAGCGTCGTCCCGCTGTCGAGCGTGACCGT
>JBBRNU010000790.1:0-2102 GCA_038230115.1 Chthonomonadales bacterium
CGGCGGAGCGTCGCTGGAATTCCTGGAAGGCCAGCCTCTTCCCGGCGTCGTCGCGCTTCAGGATAAGTGACCAACTTGCCCTTGATGCGCGTTTACGCATCGATCTGAGCGGCGAACCAACGAAGCCGAGGGGTTACCCCGCCTCGGCGTTCGGATTTCGTGTCAAACAGAAACCGCGACTGGAGAATGGGAAAGGATTGTTATGCGCCAGAAGGTAATTGCGGGGAATTGGAAACTGCACTGTACGCAGGGCGAGGCGGAAGAACTGCTGGGCCTGCTGATGGCGCGGCTGGAAATCGGGGACAACGTGCAGGTCGTGATTTGCCCGCCGTTCACCGCGCTTTCCGTCGTCGGCGAGTCGGTTCTGGGGAGCGCGATTGCGGTGGGCGCGCAGGACGTATTCTGGAAAGATCGGGGCGCATATACGGGCCAGATTGCGCCCCGGATGCTCTTAGAACTGGGCTGCCGTTATGTCATCGTGGGCCATTCCGAGCGGCGCGGGCGTTTCGGCGTGGCCGAGCCAGATTTCGACGCCCCGACGCTGGCGCATTTCGGGGACAACGACGTCACGGTGAACCGCAAACTGCGGGCCGCGCAGGAAGCCGGGCTGATCCCGATTTGCTGCGTGGGCGAGACACTGACGGAGCGGCAGGCCGAGCGCACGGACGCGGTGGTGGCCGGGCAGACGGGAGCGGCGTTGACGGGCGTAAGCGCGGATAATGCGGCCAGAGTGATTTTCGCTTATGAGCCGGTCTGGGCGATTGGAACCGGCGAGGTGTGCATTTCCGGCGAGGCGGATCGCGTGTGCGGCGTCGTGCGCGCGACGGTCGCCCGCTTGTATGGCCCGGAAACCGGCGAAGCGGTCCGCATTCAGTACGGCGGCAGCGTGAAGCCGGACAACGCCCGCGAACTGCTCGCCCAACCCAACATTGACGGGGCGCTTGTGGGCGGGGCCAGCCTGAAAGCGGAAGATTTCGCCGCGATTGTGGCGGCGGCCTGACGCAGGAGAAAATGCATGGACGCGCGACCAGCGCCCTCAATCGGCCATACGCTGACCTATCATTACCACCACAGCGGCATCGGGTCGCGCACTATCGAAGTTTACGCCACGCCCGACGAGCTTCGCGATTTGCAGGAGCAGGGCTTCCTGATACGCGAGCGGCTTTTCGACGCCGAGCAGGTAGCGCGCATGAGGGCCGCGCTGGATGAGGTCGCGGAACAAGAGCGGCAGAATGGCAATGCGGGCAGCGTGAGCAGTCGGTTTGGCGGGCTGTTCATTCGGCATCTCTACGACAAACACCCAGTTTTTCTCGATCTTCTCAACTATCCGCCGCTGGTTTCCGTCGCGCGGGCCATGCTGGGCGCGATGGTGCAGGCGCGCTTGTCGGCCCGCATTACCGTTCCGGGCGAACCTAATCAGGTCACGGAGTGGCACTCTCATCAGGCGCTGGTCATTCCCGACCCGGCCCCGCCACTCGCCGCTTTCCCGCATAGTCTCGACGTCCTGGTATATCTCGATGATCTGACCGAAGCCAACGGCCCGGTCAGCATCGTGCCAGGCTCCCACAAACTGACCGAGGAAATACCCGCCGACGACCACGCCGACAAGCCCGACGAATTAAGACTCCTGCTGAAAGCGGGCGACGGCATCTTCATTCACAATAACTTATGGCATCGCGGCCTGCCCTCCCGTCCCGATGGGACGATACGCCGCCTGCTCGCTTTCTCGTATTTCCCGGCCTGGATCAAAAACGTCAACGACGGACGTCCGCCTGCGGACGGATTGTCACAGACCATGCAGCATACAACCGACCGGGAGCTGCGGGAACTGCTCGGATTGGAGACGTACCGATAAGCGTCCGTCGCCAACTGTCAGGCGAGCGTTTCCAGCCACTGGGCGAGCGTGGCGCGGGCGCGGTCAGGAGCTTCCAGGTGCGAAGCGTCAATCTGCGTCACGCTTGCGGTCGGGCCGACAAGCGCGACACGTTGAAATTGAGCGCGCACAAGGCGTTCATGCAGCACGACGCTAGTATAGCATATTGCGCCCTGGCTTTCAATAAACTTGCCGTTTGAGATTCGGATATTGTTGGGTGGGATCGGTC
>JBBRNU010000791.1:0-2097 GCA_038230115.1 Chthonomonadales bacterium
CTGCGGAAGAACCCGCGCCAACACCTCTCCTTCAACAGAGTTCAGGGGCGGACAGGGAGGAGTTTTGCGATTGCAATGCGAAGAAAACAGGCTAAATCGGCGGTTATTCTCGCTTGCTGGCCCGGTTCTATGCGATGTTACCCACTTGCTCAACGCAATAAACCACGCCCCACGAGCCGCATCAAACCAAAAACCGGCCCGCCAGCGTCAAATCTTTCTAATGCTTGCCGATTAAGCGCAGGATGTCGTTGAACATCACGAACACGAACATCGCGCCGATGATGGACAGGCCCACCATTTGCGCCAGATAGACCTCGCGGCTTGACAGTTTGCGCCGCCGCAGTCCTTCGATTGCCAGCAGCACGAGATGCCCGCCATCCAGAATCGGGATCGGAAACAAGTTCACGATCCCCAGGCTCACGCTCAGGAACGCGCCCGTCAGCAGCACCTGGCGCGGGCCTTCTTTGCTGTCCGTGTCAATCTGCCGGGCAATCGCGATTGGGCCGCCGACGTTATCGCGAACGTGGCGGCTGAACAGCCCGCTCAATGTCCCGGTTACGATGTTGGCGATCAGTCGCGTCCCATGCTGGAGAGAAACCAGAACGGGATAGCGCGCCCAGATTCGCAGTTGGCGCGGCTGGATGCCGATCAAGCCGATCGGTTTGGTGACGATTTTGCCGTTTTCCTCGACCGGCCCGGTGTCACGGTCGGGTGTGACAGTGAACGGAAGGCGTTCTTTGCCGCGCAGGGCGACGAACTGCAAGGGCCGACCGGGGCTGGCATGAATGATCTCGACCATGCTTTTGCCGTCGGTAATCGGCTTGCCGTTGATCGCGACAATCGTATCGCCCGCCTTCAGGCCCGCGCGCTCCGCGGGTTTCCCCGCAATGACCTGCTCGATGGTGTTTTGGGCGATCGAGTCTTCGGGCAGGCCGGTCGTGGAACCCATGATGCAGAACAGGACGTACCCGAAAAACAGGCTCATGAACGGCCCGGCGAAAATCACCGCCGCGCGCTGCCAGAGCGGTTTCTGGTTGTAACCGTTCGGGTCGGGCTTTTCCCGGTCGGCGCCCAGCATGGCCTCGATGTAGCGATGCTCGTCGCTGTTGATGGCCGTGCTGGTCAGCAGCGCCTCTAATTCTTCGCGTCCGCCGTCGGTCAGCGTGGCGTCGTCGCCAATCGCGCTGGCGACCGCCCGCCGCACCCGCTCGCTGATGACCCCGAAATCAATGTCGGCCAGGGCGTCGTCGCGCAGACCCCGCAGGGTCTTGTCCGCTTCCTGCTTCGACAGGCCCACCACGACCGTCTTATCGGTCGGGCCGCGCTTGAAGATCGGCGCCCCGTTCGAGATGTCGTCCGGCTCCATTCCCGCGATTTTCACGAACCCGCCCATAGGAATGCTGCGAATGTTGTATTCCGTGCCGTTTCGCACGCCCACCCGAATGAGCCGCTTGCCGAAAAACAGGGAAAAATCGTCCACGCGCATCTTGCACAGTTTCGCCACAATAAAGTGGCCCCACTCATGCACCAGCACCAGGACGCTCAACACAACCAGGAAATACAGGGCGCTTTTCAAAAATTCCATCAGGTGGAAGGCTCCTAGCATTGTCGGGCAGGCGTCAGGATCGGAAAAGACCGCCCGGCTACAGGATATGGTTTCCTGTTTGGAATCAATACGCAGCAAACGCGCGCGGCGTTGCCGGGGCGTCAGCGCGCAAGCGCTCCGGCCCCAATCTACCCTGCTTCCCCGTCGCGCCATTCACGTTTCTTACCGGCGGTTTCGCTCCCGTTTCAGTTTGCCATTTCCTGTACGGCCTTGCGCGCCCAAACATCGGCGGCGAGGACGTTGGCGAGGGCGGGCGGCTGCGGATCGTGGCGGGCCATCGTTTGCGCGATGCGGCGCATGATGTCCAGAAACGCGATTTTGCGGTCGAGAAAAAGGGCGACGGCGGCTTCGTTGGCGGCGTTCATGACGGCGGGCATCGTGCCGCCCGCCGCGACCGCCTGCCGCGCCAGACCGAGCGCGGGAAATTTGTCTTCGTCGGGAGCCTCGAACGTCAGGTTGGCGAACGCGCTCAGTTCCATGCGCGGCAGGTC
>JBBRNU010000792.1:0-2090 GCA_038230115.1 Chthonomonadales bacterium
AAAATGTTCTGCGGCTGCCGCAACGAGTTCGGCGGCGAGCCGAACACGCGGTGCTGCCCCATCTGCATGGGGATGCCCGGCAGTCTGCCCGTGATGAACAAGCGCGCCGTCGAACACGTCATTCGCACGGCCCTGGCCCTGAACTGCGAGGTCAACCGCGAGGCCAAGTTCGACCGCAAGAACTATTTTTATCCCGACCTGCCCAAAGGTTACCAGATCAGCGAATACGATTTCCCCATCGGCGTGGGGGGCTGGATGGACATCGAGGCGAACGGACAGACCAAGCGGATTCACATTCGGCGCGTCCATCTCGAAGAAGACACCGGCAAACTGTTTCACGTTCCCGGCGATGAGGCCGAAAGTTTCGTGGATTTGAACCGCAGCGGCGTCCCGCTCATGGAGATCGTGACCGAGTTTCCGCCCGACATTCATTCCGCCGACGAAGCCCGCGCCTATCTCATGAAACTGCGCGCCATTCTGACCTACATCGGGGTCTGCGACGGGAAAATGGAAGAAGGTTCGCTGCGCTGCGAGCCGAACGTCTCGATTCGCCCGGTCGGTTCCGACACGTTCGGCGTCAAGACCGAAATCAAGAATTTGAACTCGTTTCGGGCGGTGCAAAAGGGCATTGAGTACGAGGTCGCGCGGCAGGCGGAATTGCTGGAACGGGGCGAGCCGATCCCGCAGGAGACGCGCGGCTGGAGCGACGCCCGGCAGGTCACGTTTTCACAGCGGTCGAAAGAGGGCGAGCAGGAATACAGGTACTTCCCGGAACCCGACCTGGTTCCGCTCCAGATCAGCGACGACTGGCTGGCCGAAATTCGCGATTCGATGCCGGAACTGCCGGACGCGCGCTTTGCGCGGTTCGTCAATAATTATGGCTTGACGCCCTACGATGCCGGACTGCTGACCGATACGCGCGCCCTGGCCGATTATTTCGAGGAAGCGGCCCGCTTGAGCGGCAACGCCAAAGCGAGCGCCAACTGGATCATGGGCGACCTGACCCGCCTGCTCAACGCGAATGGGCGCGATGCGGACAATCTGGCCGAGTCGCCGATCCCGCCCGCGCGTCTGGCGGCGATGATTCGCCTGATTGACGACGGCACGGTGAGCGGCAAAATCGCCAAGTCGTTGCTCGAGGCGATGTTTACGACCGGGGACGCGCCGGAAGCGATTGTCGAGGCGCGCGGCTGGAAAACGATCAAGGACGCGGGCGCAATCGCCGCCCTGGTCGCCAAAGTTCTGGCCGACAACCCCGCCATTGTCGCCGACATCCAGGAGCGCGGGCTGACGCAGAAGCGCGGGTTCCTGGTCGGACAGGTCATGAAGCAGTCGCAGGGCAAGGCCGACCCGCAGGAAGTGAACCGGCTGATTGACGCGCAGCTGGAGCAATAAAGCGGGAAAACGGGAGAACGGGATTGAAACCCCGTTCTGAAATGCACAGCCGGACGAACGGGATTGAAACCCCGTTCTCTGCCCGTTCATCCGGCCCGACGTTCTAGCGCACGATTTTCAACCCGGCGAACGCACTGCTGCAAAACCGTCGCGTCAATACCAATTCAACAACGATGGCTAAAATCAATCTGCTGGTCAATTTGCCGCCGGGATTTTTTACGAACGCCGCGCTGACGCCGATTTTTCAAGAGCTGGAAGCGTTTGCCGACGTGCGAAAAACGTCGTGCAACGCGGGCGCGGAAATTCTCGGCCCGCTGCAGGAGGCCGACGCCGTGCTGATGTGGTCGTGGCCCCGGCTCACCTCGGAAATATTGGCGCAATGCCCGAAACTGAAATTCTCCGCCAACCTGGATTTGACGCAGGAGGGCGCGCGAACCCTCTTAGCGCACGGCATTCCCTGCTCGGTCGGACGGCGCGCGTTTTCGCCTGCGGTCGCGGAAATGGCCCTGCTGCTGACGCTGTCCGCGCTTCGCAAGACGCCCGATCATCAGGCGGCGATGCGGGCGGGAACCGAAACCTGGGTCAAGGCTTTCCCGGACGACATTGATCCCGACGAGCGCGAATTGACCGGGCGCAAGGTCGGGCTGGTCGGGTTTGGGGGCGTGGGGCAGCGGCTCGCCGCCCTGCTCGCGCCC
>JBBRNU010000793.1:0-2078 GCA_038230115.1 Chthonomonadales bacterium
AATCGGGCAGGCCGGGCGCATTCAACAGCCCCGTCCCATAGTCGAGAAAGCGATTCGCCAGCGCGGACGCATTGGCGGGCGGCGCGGCGGCAAAGAGCGTCGTCGTTACTTTTCGTTCTGTAGCTTCGGTTTGTTTGGCAGGATGGGCCAGCGGCAGGGCGACACGCGCTTCGGCCAGCGTCGTGATTGGCAGGCGGGCGCTTTCGCCTTCGGGCAAGGCCCAGCGCGCAAAATCGGGGCGAATGTGGCGATAGCGCAGGCGCGCTTGCAGGCGCAGCGGGCCGATGAGCGAACGCCCCGCGCCGTCACGCGCCGGAAGGGTGAAGCGATAGCGGGCGACGTCGGTTCCGCCGGGCGCGATGGTTCGGCGCTCCACGCTCGTCGCCATGTCCGTGAGGTTATGCCGGGTCAGAATGCGCCCGCGCGCGTCCAGGGGCGTCATTCGGTAACGATGCACGTCCGGGGGCAGGTCGGCGTTCGCGCTTGATCCGACCGCCGCCTCGCCCCCGGTTTTCGTTCGGGCGTCGGCGATGATCCCGCTTGCCAGCAGCGCTCGCCCGTGCGCGTCCGCGACGACGACTTCGAGCCAAGCGTCCTGAAGGTCGGCGTACCCGGCAGGGAAATTATGTCCGCTCCGGCGGTTGCCGACGAGGATGTCCAGCAGAACCGTCTGGCCCGGACGCGGCAGACGCGCTTGCTCGCCCGTTTGGGACAGGGCGTCGAGCGGCGCGAGCCAGTCTATGCGCGCAAGGTCGCCGGGCGCGTTCGGCTCGACGCGCAGGGCGAAAATGTCCAGCGTGAGCGCGCCGCTTTGAAGATACGCTTCGACCTGCGCCTGCCACGCCCGGTCGCCGCGCAGCGCGGGCAGCGCGGCGTTCGCTCCGGGCGAGCCGTGCGCGGTATGGCCTGCCCTGTCGCGGGGAAAATGGCACGTCTGACAGGTTTGCGCCGCGAGGGGCCGCAGTCCGGGCGGGCGGACGGTTCGTCCCGACGACGGCCCGGCCTGCCACTCGCCGTAAGGGTCTGGCCCCTTGACGAACTGATAATGGTTTTGCGGGACGTTGAAGCTTTGCCGATGGCAGCCGGAACAGAATTCGGGCGACTCGTGGAGTTCGGGCTTGAGGAACGCGCGCTGATGCGGGCCGGGCCGCACCCGCAGCAGAAACTCGTGCAGGCCGCGCCGCCAGCCCATCTGGGCCGACGCGAACGGATAATTTTCCGGCGCGGCGAGAACGAAACGCCCGTTGCCGGTTCGCGTCGGCGTTCCGGTCGCGGCATGGCAGGCGAGGCAGTCCACGCCGCGCGGCGTGCGTTCAAATTCGGCCCAGACCGAACCCGCAACCGGGGCGGGCGAGAACGTTTCGCCGGTCGCAGTCAGGAGCGTTTCGCCCGTCGCGGCAGGCGCAGAAGCGAGCAGGGTTTGCTGCGGGGCGTGACAGCCCGCGCACCAGCGCGCCGCCTGCGCCCCGGAACGCGCGGCATACGCGCCCGCCACGCGCTGATAAAACGGGTCGGACTGCGCGAAATGATGGGCCGAGGGCAGCCACTGCCGATAAGCGTCCGGGTGACAGCCCGCCCGCCCGCAGTATTCCGGCGGCGCGGCCTGCCAGCGCAGAGCGGCTTGCGTGTCGGAAAGCCCGTCCGCAAGACGCGCATTGGCCGGGAAATGAGGATTTTGCGCCTGCTGCGCGTTGGTGGCCGTCAGGTCGCGGTAATAATCGTCGGCCTCATAACGCGGCAAAGTCGCCGTGATTCCGAGCGCGCCCGTCGCGGTCAGCGTCAGCAATGCCAGAGAGGGGAAGCGAAACGGCGCGGCGGGTGTTGGCGGAACGGCGAGAGCGGTTTCGGAAGATGCAATTTCGGAGGGCGCGGCGGGTTCCGACTGATTTTGAACTGTCGCCGCGAAACGCCCGCGCCGCGTCCAGACCCGCCCTGCACAGACGCCGACAGCCCCCACGCCCGACATAACGTGCAGCCAGCCGATCCCCGGCGCGTGCGCCGCGCTTCCCTCGGCTGTCATCGCGCGCAGGGCGATTGTCAGCCCGGTCAGCGCGCAGGTCGCGGCCAGCAGCGATTCG
>JBBRNU010000794.1:0-2072 GCA_038230115.1 Chthonomonadales bacterium
GAGCTCGGCGCCACCGGCCGCGGCGAGGACATGGAGATCACGACCTATCTCGAGCAGGCGATGACCTCCGAGTTGCAGGGCAACGTGGTCGATCTTTGCCCGGTCGGCGCGTTGACTTCCAAGCCTTATGCCTTCGCGGCGCGGCCCTGGGAGCTGACCAAGACGCAATCGGTCGACGTCATGGATGCGCTGGGCTCGGCGATCCGCATCGATACGCGCGGCCGCGAGGTCATGCGCATTCTGCCGCGCACCAATGACGACGTGAACGAAGAATGGATTTCCGACAAGACGCGGCACGTGGTCGACGGCTTGCGCACGCAGCGGCTGGATCAGCCTTATCTGCGCACCAATGGCCGCTTGCGCCCGGCGAGCTGGCCGGAGGCTTTCGCGGCCATCGCCGAAAAGGTCAAAGCCGCCTTCACGACGCCCTCGAAAATCCGCAAAACCGACCCCGGCGTCCCGGAACATTGCGTGGTCTGCCAATTGCGCCGCGTGTACGATCCCGACGGCTTTCAAACCTCGTGGGACGAAGACGCTGCGGGCGAGCGCGGCTGTATGCAGAACAAAAAGGAACTGACCGAGATTTTGAACGCCGCTCTCGACCCGATCCGCCGCAAGCGCACGGAGCTATTGACCGACCCGACGGAACTGGACAAGATTTTGCAGGACGGGGCCGACCGCGCGCGACAGGTCGCCGCGCAAACGCTGACGCTGGTACGCAGCGCCATGAAGATGGGCTGAAAATTCTGCCGAGAGTGACGGAACGCGACGAAATGAATTTCTTCGCTCTGTGGCGTTCCGCCGTGTGTCCTTCGGACACGATGCCAATAGCGAGAAAGTCTTGTGCTGCCTCCCGTGTCCGCAGGACACACAGCCGCAGGCTGCCGAGCGAAGAAATTCATTTCGTCGCCCTCGCCGCAGGCTGCCGAGCGAAGAAATTCATTTCGTCGCCCTCGCCGCAGGCTGCCGAGCGAAGACATTTATTTTCTCGCCTTTCTGACGGGGAAACGGGCGGGTGACGAGCGGGCGGAAAGGCGGGCGCGCATGGGCGGTCAGGCGGACGCGCTTCTAAACGGGCCGGACAAAGCCCTTGACGTGGTTCTCGTCGGGGCGGGCGGGTGGGGCCGTCAACTGGCGCTGGCTTTGGGCCGCTGCTCGCGCCTGCGGCTGGCGGGCGTCCACGACGCGAATGTCGAAACCGGCGCGGCGCTGGCCGGGGAATTCGGCTGCGCCTGGCTGCCCGACGCCGAAACGTTTTTGGCCGATCCTGCGATTGACGGGCTGATTGTCGCCACGCCCAACACGACCCATCTGGCCTGGGCGGAATTGGCCTTCGCGCGCGGCAAAGCGTTGTTCGTGGAAAAGCCCATCGCGCGGACGGTGGCCGAAGCGCAGGCCATGCGGACGCTGGCGCAAAACGCCGATTGCGTTCTCATGGTCGGGCATAACACGCGCCGCCACGCCGGACATCGCCGTTTGAAGGGAGCGCTCGATGCGGGCGCGCTGGGCGCGGTCGTGATGGCCGAGGCGCATTTTTCGCACGCGGGCGGTATGGGCCTGACCGGGGCGGAATGGCGCGCGAGTCGGGAGGAATGCCCGGCGGTCGGGCTGATGCAATTGGGCGTCCACCACGCCGACACGCTGCAATATCTGCTTGGCCCGGTCTGCGAGGCGACGGCCCTGTTCGCGCACGTCGCCACGCCGGTTGACATGGACGACGCGACGCTGGCGCTGCTGCGGTTCGCGTCCGGCCCCCTCGCTTATCTGGGATCGAATTACGCTTCCCCGCATCGCTTCCATCTGGCGCTGTACGGCACACGCGCGAACGCTTTTTGCACGAATGGCGGGGATGTCGAACTGCACCGCGCGGGCGAAGCGCCGATCACGCTTGCGGTCGCGCCGATAGACACCCTCGTCGAAGAACTGACCGAGTTTGCCGCCTGCGTCCGAGGGAAAATCGCGCCCGAAACCGACGCCCTGGCGGGCATTCGCGCCCTGGCGGTTGTGGAAGCCGCGCTGCAATCGGCTGCCGAGCGCCGCACGGTTGCGCTCTCTGCTCTGGTCATGGCGAA
>JBBRNU010000795.1:0-2071 GCA_038230115.1 Chthonomonadales bacterium
ATCGTAGATTACCTTCGAGTTCTGACCGCCTATTTCCGCCGCCCTCAGGAACTCACCGCCCACGAAAGAACAGGGACGCATGGTGACGAATTATCGCACGCTGGCGCTGGGTCTGCTCTGGCTGGCCGCGCCGCGCCTGCCCGCCGGGGCGCAGCCGCTTCAGCCAATCCATCCAGCGCTGCCCATCAAGAGCGCGGCGCCGACTCAGGACAACGACGCGCCCGCCGTCTATCGCACGACGGAAAAGGCCGCGCCTGCCCGAACTGTAAACCGGACTGCGAACGCTGCGAATCAGGAGGAGGGCGCGGACGCCGCGTCCGCTTCGGCCAGCCCTGCCGATAACGCCGCGCCCGCGCTCACCATCGCTGTCGCAGATTTCGCCGGGCAAGACAAAGAATTGGGGCGGTTTCTGGCCGATACGCTGCTGACCGACCTGGCGCAATCGAAAAAACTGCATCTGGTCGAGCGCTCGGAAATCCGGCAAGCGCTGACCGAACTAAAACTTCAGGCGTCCGGGCTGGCCGAGCCGGGCAAAATCAAGCAGGTCGGCAAACTCGTCGGAGCCGACCGCCTGATCGTCGGCAGTTACTTCGTGCGCGACAATCAGTTCGTCCTGAACGCGCGCCTGCTGGACGTGCGAACCGGGCGCGTGGTGGCGGGCGGCGCGGCCAATGTCAGCGGCGGGCCGGACTCGATGCTGCCGCTCGTGCATCGGCTGGCCCATCAATTCCACAAGCGTGTGACCGGCGAGGCCATTATCTTCGATGGCGAGGTTCCCGACGCCCCGGCGCGTCTGCCGGATGACCCGCCCGCCGACCGCATGGCTGCGCCCGACGCCAACCCCAATGCCGACGCGAACGGCCCGGATCAGACTGCAGCGAACGCGACCGGGAACGTGTCCGGGGCGCGTACGGCGGGCGATGACGGCGGCGACTCGTCGTCGCTGGTTCCCCCGTCCTCGCGGCCCAACCAGCCCGTCACCGAACACAATTTGGCGACCCTGACCCGGCGCGTCGCGCCCGGAGGGGGCTACGCTTTTTTTACCCCGGCGCGTCCGGCGGCTACCGTGTCCCGGCTCCGCGCCCTTATCGGCCTGATTCAGGCGGTCGTTCCGCCCGCGCGTCTGGCTTCGTACCCGAACGCCGCGTCTTCGTCCAGTATCGCTTTGCGCCTGCCCCCCGATATTACCCGCGTTCCGGCATGGGCTATCCCTTACGTGGCGCTGGCGGCGGAACGCGGATGGTGGCCCGCCGGTCGCGCTTTGCGGCCCGCTGAACCGGCGACATGGGCTTTCGTCAGCGTCGTCCTGGCGCGGGCGCACCTGCCGCAGCGCGCGGCTCGGCTGGCCGGTCGTCCGGTCGAAGCGCCGCCGGTTGTTCTAACGCGGCGCGAGCCAATCGTCGCGCTCGACTCCGACAATTATTCCGGCCTGGTCATTGACGCCCACGACCTGCCTATACAGCGCGCGATGTCGGTGCGGGTCTTCGACGAGGCGCACCGTCTGGTTTACCCTGACGCGGAGCATTTGCCGAATCTGGACTGGCAGGAAGACAACGGCCTGGTGGCCTATCATCACGACGGATCGCGACCGATGCGGGCGGGCGAGCGGCCCCTTGTCGTGCGCGCTCTGAATCTCGAAGGCGACGACATCGTGATCAGCAACGAGGCCGCCGAGCGTATCCGGGAAGAGAACCGCCGCGCGCATTTTCTATGGCAGTGGAAAGTGTGCCTGCTTGTGGATGGAGGCCGCTAAGTGAAGCCTGTTCCGGCTTGCGTCGTCCCGCTGGTTTCCCTTGTGGCGTTGGGCTTGCTTCTGAGCCTGCGTTTGCCGGCGGCGACGCTGGGACGGGCGCAATCGTCCGCGCTTTCGCCTGCCCCGCCAATATCGAGCGGCACGGGTTCTCCTGCCGCGCTCGCCGTGAGCGGAACCGGCGGCGAAACTGGCGCAGAAGAGATTGAAGTCGAGGCCGAGGGCATGGCCGCGCTGACCGATGACCTGCCCGGAGCCGAAGAGGAAGCGGTTTGGGACGCCAAGCGCAACGCAGTCGAGCAGGCGGTCGGCGTCCTCTTG
>JBBRNU010000796.1:0-2050 GCA_038230115.1 Chthonomonadales bacterium
CAGATCGCAAAATTGACCGGCAAAGCGCTGCCCGATGACATTCTGACGGCGGCGATGGCTCGCACCGATTTTACGTCGGACCCGCTGCGCGACTCGATTCTGACGTTCGCCGATTATTCCCGCGCGCTCGGCTACCAGTCCGCCGACCGAAGCGCGCTCGACGGCCTGATCAATGACAAACCGCTGCAGGACGCCCTGGCGCGGCAAAAACAGTAACGAGAAGCGACGCTGCCGATGGCCCTGCCGACCCAAAAATCCGAACCGCTGCCGCCCGTCTCGTTCGCCGCGCCCGCAAACGGCGTCCGGCCCGATCATGCCGCGCGCGGGGGGGGACAAAGCTCGGAAGCGGGCGAGGATGCTCGCACGGACGGGGCGAAAATCAGCCTTGCGAACGTCAGCGTGTCGTTTGCGACGCGGCAGGGGCAAATGACGGCCCTGCAAGACGTGAGCCTGAGCATTCGCGCCGGAGAGTTCGTTTGCCTGGTCGGGCCGTCGGGCTGCGGCAAAAGCACCCTGCTCAACTTGATGGCCGGATTGCTGCGCGCCGACAGCGGCCAGGTCTGCAAAGACGGATTGCCCATCACATCTGCGGGGCCGGATCGAGCCGTGATTTTTCAGGAGGCGGGGCTGTTTCCCTGGCTGACCGCCGTGCAGAACGTCGAGTTCGCGCTCAAGTCCATTCGAGACCGCCGGGAACGCCGTCAGCGCGCCCTGCACTACCTGCGAATGGTGCAGCTGTCGCGCTTTGCCGACGCGCGCCCGCACGAGCTTTCGGGCGGAATGCGGCAGCGCGTCGCGATTGCCCGCGCGCTGGCCCTCGATCCCGACGTGCTGCTGATGGATGAGCCGTTCGCCGCGCTCGACGCCCAAACGCGCGACCTGCTCATCGAAGAGGTACAGCGCATCTGGCTCGAAACCGGCAAAACGGTCGTATTTGTGACCCATAACGTGATGGAAGCGGTGACGCTGGGCGACCGCGTGATTTGCATGGGAACCCGGCCCGGCTGCATCAAGCAGGAACTGCCGATTTCCCTGCCCCGCCCGCGCCTGGTGGAAGACCCGGACACGGCCCGCATCGCGCGGCGCATACTGGAAAATTTGCAGGACGAAATCGCGAAAATCGTCCGCGAGGAGAGCGATCTTGCCGAAGCGGCGTTGGGATACGGCGGAAAAGGCGCTGCCCGCACTGGCCTTCATCCTCATGCTGGCGCTATGGGAGACGGGATTTAGGCGCGAGTGGTGGAACAGCTACCTGTTCCCCGGCCCCTCGGAAGTGGCCCGCGCGCTGCGGGACGGCGTGCGCGACGGTTCGCTCCCTATTGCGATTCGCGTCAGCCTGACCCGACTGCTGACGGCGTTCGGCGTGGCGCTCGTCGTCGGAACGTTCCTGGGCCTGCTGAATGGCACGGTGCGGATTTTTAACCGCACGCTGGGCGTTCTGGCCCTGGGCCTGCAAACGCTGCCGTCCATTTGCTGGCTGCCGCTCGCCATCATCTGGTTTGGCTTGAGCGAACGCGCGATTTTCTTTGTCACGTTGATGGGCGCGCTCCTGGCGATTGTGATTGCCGTGAGCGACGGCGTGCAGAACATTCCGCCGCTGTACCTTCGGGCGGCGCGGATGATGGGGGCGCGCGGCCCGCGCCTGTACCGCGAGGTGATGCTGCCCGCCGCTTTCCCCGCGATTATCAGCGGGGCCAAGCAGGGCTGGGCGTTCGCGTGGCGCTCGCTGATGGCCGGGGAACTGCTGTCGGTCTCGACCGGCGCGCTCGGCCTGGGCCAGACGCTGATGCGCGGGCGCGACCTGAACGACATGAGCCTGGTGCTGGCGGTCATGTTCATTTTGATTGTCATCGGCATCGTCGCCGACCGCCTGGTCTTCACGCGCCTGGAAAACCGGGTCCGCCGCCGCTGGGGGCTGGTCAATTCATAGCGACGCATTGACGTTTGCTCCGTTGGGGAACCATTCACCTAACCCCCCGGCTCCCTTCCCCACCGGGGAAGGGGGAGCCAAAACAATAACGTTAGCGGGTTAAACGTTAGATTAGCGGCG
>JBBRNU010000797.1:0-2043 GCA_038230115.1 Chthonomonadales bacterium
AAAAAAGTAGACTTCACCCAAGAAGTTTACCCGATTCTCCAAACCAGAAGAAGAAGTGCGCCCGGAGTGAATCGAACCCCCGACTAACCGGGTAGAAGCCGGTTGCTCTGATCCACTGAGCTACGAGCGCGAACCGAAGCGGGAGACGAGATTCGAACTCGCGACTTCCAACTTGGAAGGATGGCACTCTAACCACTGAGTTACTCCCGCGCAGCGCTGTTACTATAACACAAACTGGGGCGCGGCGTCAAGAGTGAAATTGCGTTTTTGCCCCAGACGCGACAGCAAAGTTATTTCGTGGTTCGGCACGCCGCCGCCACGAAATGACTTCGCAACGACGTGACCGATTGCAAACGCCGGGCTTTGTGCGGGGCGGTGAAAGCGCCCTTTCAGCAGGGGCTTTTACCGCCCCGGCGCGGGGCCGTCCTGCGCCTGCCGATGGAGCGCGTTGAGCTGCGAGGGCGTGACCGCGACGTATTCCGGCCCCAGCAGTTCCTGAATGCGTTTCAGGTCGGACAATTTCGATCCCCAGTTCCATATGAAAACATTGAGGAAGGCCGGGCGCGTGGCTCCGACGCGCTGTCGAACCTGATCCGCCAGTTTCTCCGGCCCGGCGTCCGCGCCCGTGACCGCCCGGAAAACGGTTTGGCCGCCCGGCAGGTCGTAAGTCAGGGCGTCGTAGGACTTGTCGCCGGGGTTGCCATAGTCGGGCATCAGAAAGCGCACGCCGGGCATCAAAAGGGCCGCCTGCGCGATGTCCGGGGCGCCGACATTCATCAGCCGGATCGTGTGCATGTCCAGCCGCCGCATGTACCGCTCCGTCCAGCGATAGAAGTCCGCGAACGCCCCCTCGCGATCCTTGAGGGCGGTCGCCCAATCCGGGCCATAGATGTAGCCCACGCCGGAAACGTCGCACAAGAATTCGTCGTTCGGGGTGGCGTGGTCGTAGTACCAACGCGCCCAGACCGGCGCGCAGTCGAGCAGAGTCGGCCCCATGCCCCACCCGATGGGAATCGTCCCGTGCAGCGGGTCTTGAAAATAAGCGCGGAAATAGTCGCGCCACGTACACAGGTTGTCCCCGTCCGACATGGTGAAGCTGAAATACACCTTGCTGCGATCGAGCGCGGGCGGCGGCGATTGAGGCTTCTGCTTGAGCGTTGGCTGCGCCGCGCCGCTGAGAACCGAAAAATTCGTGACGTAATCGCTGACGACGGTCACTTTCCCAAAGCGGCTCGCGAGGGAAACGCCCGGCGCTTCGTTGATGCCCATGTCTTCGCCATGCCACCAGAAGCCGCGCACGACCGCGCCTAATGGCAGGCTTGCCAGCAGCGCTTTCATTTCAGCGACTTCTTCCGGCCCGTTCGCGCCCGGCAGTCTTTGCGCTTTGGTTCCCGTAAGCCAGAAGACCAGTCCTTTCGCCGCAATAACTTGATCCAGCGCGCCCGCGCTGAAAAGGCTTGGGTCGAGGCAGCACATCAGATAAGGATTGAGGCGCGGCAGCAGGCGCGTGCGGACGTAATGCAGGGCGTCGGCGTTGGACGTGAATTTTCCGCGCAGGTCGGCCTTGATCGGCAGGCGCAAGCGTCGCGCGAGGGCGGGCGTAGCGATAACCAGGTCGTCCGCGCCCGCCAGACACGCCGCCACGCAGGGGCTGGCGTAAATCTTCGGATCGGGCAGAACCGCGCCGCGCACGCTCCCGCGGAAGCGGTTCGCCAGGCTCAACGGATCGGCGACCGAAATCGGCGCGTCCGTAAGTCCCTGACGGCGCATCTCCTGCAGCCAGAACCAGTCGTCGTCTTCCAGGATCAAATAAAGGCGCGGGCGGACGCGGTTGACGACGCCCTGCAACGAGAGGAGGAGAACGCGCTCGTCGGGCGAGGCGTGGCGCGCGTCCGCCACGTACAGATGACGCGCCGGGGCTGGCATCGTCGGCTGGAACGTGGGGTAAGGGCGCGGCG
Source organism: Chthonomonadales bacterium (assembly GCA_038230115.1). Taxonomy (GTDB): domain Bacteria; phylum Armatimonadota; class Chthonomonadetes; order Chthonomonadales; family Chthonomonadaceae; genus JBBRNU01. The sequence continues at coordinate 1,959 of JBBRNU010000797.1, forward strand.
GGCGGGGCAGAACCAGATTCGCATAAACGGGCGGTTTGGGCAGTTTCGCAAAGCGGGCGAAAGCGGACTGGCGCTGCGCGCCGGT
>JBBRNU010000798.1:0-2042 GCA_038230115.1 Chthonomonadales bacterium
CTCCTGCCGCTGCGCGTTGAGTTCGTTCAGGCGGCGGGCCAGACTGCGCGCCTCATCCTCGTCTTTGGTCAGCAGCAGGTCGAGCGCGATTTGCGTTTCGTCAATGCGGCTGGCGGCGTTCAAGCGCGGCCCGATGCCGAAGCCGATGTCGCGGGCGGTCAGCGGGCGGTCAGCGTACCCGGCAGCCTCGATCAGGGCGCGCAAACCGGGCTTCTTCGTGGTCTGCAAAGCGTCCAGCCCAAACTTCACCAGCAGGCGGTTCTCGTCCACAAGCGGCATCACGTCGGTTACGGTTCCAATCGCGGCCAAATCGAGGTAGCCGCGCCGGAACTGCGCGGGCTTGTGGCCTAAATGCCGGGCCAGCGCCTCGCCCATCTTGAAGGCCACGCCGACTCCAGCCAAGCCGGTGAATGGGTACGGAACGGCGACGTCGCGGCGCTGCGGGTTCACGACCGCGATGGCGCGGGGCAGCTCGCCGCTCGCGCTCGGCATGTGGTGGTCGGTGATAATGACGTCAATGCCGACTTCGCGGGCGTGTTCCACCTCGCGGACGCGCTGAATGCCGCAGTCCGTCGTGACGATGAGCGTGACACCCTGCGCGCGGGCCTGATCAATGATTTTCACGCGCATGTCGTAGCCGTCGCGCTTGCGGTGCGGCACGAACGCCTCGACGTCGCCGCCCAGACTCCGCAGAAAGCGCGTCCACAGCGCCGCCGACGTCACGCCATCGCCGTCATAATCGCCATGCACGAGGATTTTTTCCTGGTTGGCAAGGGCGGTCTTCAGGCGCTCGCAGGCGATTTCGGCGTCGGGCAGCAGAAACGGGTCGTGCATCTGGTCGAGATTGGGGTTGAGGAAAGCGTCGGCCTGCGCGGGCGTTGTAATGCCGCGCTGCGCCAGAAGCCGGGCCGTGACTGGATGCAGGCCCAACTCGCGCTGCAGCAAGTCCTCGATTTCCAGTTCGGCGGGCAGGACGCGCCAGCGTTTTGAAGTGTGCCGTCGCATCACGCCCCGCCTTTCCATCGTGCAGGCAGAGGAAGCGAACCAATCGGAGGAAACGGCGGGCAGGCCGAATTCAGATTGTGCGTGGCGGGCGTTGTCGGTTGGGGCTGCAAAATAAACTCGCTTTTCGGGTTTCCGGGTGGCGGGACGTTAGGGCGTTTCGGCTCGGATTTCGTGCGCTATGTTTTTGATACGTTGCGGCGCGGGCGGTCGGCGGCGAGTAGGGCGTTCCTCTGCCCGGCGTTTTTGCACCGTCCGATGTCTTTGCGTTTCACATCTTATGGACGGCGCGCACGGGTTCGCCTTCGGGCGCGACGACACGCTGCCAGTTCGGGCGGGATTGGAGAAACGGCAGGTCTTCACGGCGCACGAAGCGCACCCAATCGTACTCGCAGGCCACGCCCGACAGGGAGCCGCCGACGATCAGGCGCAGGGTCAGGCGGCGCGTGTCGGTTCCCCACGCGGTTCCAAAATCCAGCACGCTCATGCCAGGTTCGTACAGCGTGCTGCTGCGCGCCGTGCGAACCACTTTGCCGGCATCGTCGCGCTCCTCAACGTCCAGATGCGCGTAGGTGTTTTTGTCGAGGCGGCGAACGCGGGCGACCAGAACCGGGTAGCGGCCTAAATTGACGCTGACCGCGCGGGTCACGCCGCTCCATTGGTAGGCATAGGGGAAGCCCTGCGGAACGTGGGGCAGGCGCAGAATCAGCGCGCCCCGCCGCGCCACGAGGACATCGGGCTTGTTGTCGAGGGCGAGCGGCTGCCAGTCTTCGGGCGTGTTCATTTCATCGTGCCAGCCGACGGGCAGGGCGGCGTTCTGCGCCTGTGTCATGCGGGCGGGCGCAATTTGTCCGGTTTGTCGGGTCTGCGCGCGAGACGGCCCGGACGCCAGAACCGCCAGCAGACCGAGCGAAAGGGAGCGGTGCATTGGGCGCATAATGGAGCCTCCTATAAACGGCGATGAGAGGGCGGGTCAAATTCAGGGCGGGCGTCTTTCAACCGCCTAATTTCCGGCTTTGAGAAAAGGCCGCCTAACCCCC
>JBBRNU010000799.1:0-2028 GCA_038230115.1 Chthonomonadales bacterium
AGGGATTGGAACGGTTCGAGGAGAACGTTCCCGTCAGGAGACGCTTTTGTAGGCATCGCAGACACCTCTTGGTCGAGTTGTCTGCTTATACGAAAAGCGTCTCCCTATTTCTCAAATCCCTCAGTTTTCGCTAAACACCAGAATAACGTGAGTGACAGAGAAAAAAACCTGTTGGAGTTTTGTATCAGCCCGCGCGATCGCGCCAGTATTCAAGCGCGCCTCGGTCTTAAAGATACGAGACACCTCCGCCAGCGCTATATCAATCCGCTGCTGGTCGCGGGCTTGCTCGAAATGACCGACCCCGCAAGCCCAAAATCTCCGGCGCAGAAGTACCGAACGACACCCGTAGGACTAGCCATGTTGAATCAGTATTAATTTTTCACGTAGACGACCCGTCCCGGCTGGCGGAGAACCTTCGAAGCTTGGAGGGCTATCTGAAGCGGGCTGGAATTTTTCATTCGCGCGCCTTAACGCAAATTTAATATAAAGCCTCTTGCGCGCGGGCGCGGATTGTGTTAGAATAGGGCGGCTTCAAATTCGCAAGGAATACTACCCTGCAGAGGTTTGTGATACGCTGCGAGCGCTGAGCCAACACTCAAAAAAGTGGCAGGCGACGGACGGGTCAAGTGGTATCCTCGTTACCAGAGGAGTGCGCGACCCGACCGGGCCTGCCCGCCCGTACAAGCGGGTTCAAGCGCTCCGGCGCACACGGCATCGCGGGGTAATGTCGCAAAAAGCGTCCTGCCACTTCATTGCAAAGTGGCAGGACGCTTTTTCGTTTGCCGGCTCGCGGCGACAAATGCCTGCCCAAGCGCCGCGCCACTCAATTGCGGGCGTATCCATTGGTGCGAGGCTGCGATGCTCTGGCAGCGCGCCTCCTACTTAATGATTTTGAGAATGTCGCGAAATTCCGGCGTTCCCGCCTCGTGCAGCAATTCGTACAGCGCGGTTTCCACTGAGGAGAGCGCGACGCCGCTTTGCCGCATCTTGTCCAGTCCCAGCCGCCAGTTGGTTTCCGACCGCGACGACACGGCGTCCCCGGCGACGTGCGGGTGAAAGCCTGCCGCTAAGAGGTCATGGGCCGTCTGGCTCACGCAAATGTGCGCCTCGACGCCGCAGAGCAGCGCCTGCTTGCGCCCGGCTCGGTGCATTTCCGCCGCGAACCCGGAGTCGGCATAGGCGCTGAAGGCCATTTTATCGAAGGGCGGGCGAAGGGGCGGCAGCAGCGTCTTCACTTCCGGGACGACCTCGCCCATCTTTTCGGCGTACTGTGTCGTGCTGATAATCGGCACGCGCAAGACCGCCGCGCCCCGCATCAGCGCGCACACATTCTGAAGTACGCGCTCTCGCTCGAAGATCGTGCGTAAAAACGGCTCCTGCATATCCACCACGATGAGAACGGTCTGGTCGGCGTGCAGCAGGTTGGGATGCATCTTTTGTTGCAGCAAAGGTATCAACTCCTTCCAAGGCGCGTCGGGCGCATCCGGGCGACCGCCCATTGCGCTTCAGGACGCCGACGACGCCGCGCGCCTGCTATTATCGGCGCGCGGCCCCCTGGTTTGTATTCCTGAGCAGGGTATTCGTTTCGCCATCGCCACCCCGTTTCCCTCTCAAAATTCCCTATACGGGAAATCTGGGGCGGTTGTGTCTTCGTCAACATGATTTTTCCGGCTCGCCATTGACATTTACCCCAAAACGCTTTACAATTGGCAATTGGCTGACGCGGCCTGGCGGGTTGCCGGATGTTGAACCCCCCCCGGCGGAAAAAAGGCGTTAGCCGGAGGTTGAAAACCCCCGGCAACCAAAAACAGGCGTCCTGCGGACGCGCAATTCGCTCATGCCAGGAACGCACGACGACATAGCAGGCTGTGAGAAAAGGGCAAGCGTTTCAACGAGGCAAGGCCACGTCCGCAGGACGCTTGCATTTTGTTGCCGGGGGATTTCAACCTCCGGCTCTGCCCGGTCACGGAGCGAATAATTCGCCTGCACAAAGCGAATTATAGATTTGGAAGGATTTGCCATGACCCT
>JBBRNU010000800.1:0-2027 GCA_038230115.1 Chthonomonadales bacterium
GCAGCCCCGGCGTCTCGATCGGGGTCTGCTACAGCGGCGACCTCCGGGCTGGCGAGCGCGCGGTACGACTTCTGCCTGCTGCCGCGCGTCAAAGTGGCGTCGCAGGACGGCGTTTCCGGGCTGCTGTACCGAATGCTGGCGCGCCCGCATCTGCCGGACTTGCGCCGGGGCCGTCGCAGCCACGATGTCGCTCCAGGCGCGGGAGCCTCAGCCGGAAGCGAATGAAGCGAAAACGCGGCGGGAATGCAAAAAGGGTCTGTCTTGAAAGACGGGGTTGGAGGGAAAAGCGCGGTTGGAAACGCTGACGCTGGAAATGCCGATTTACACCTACGACATTGATTACAACCAGCACGTCAGCAACATTGTGTATGTGCAGTGGATGGAAATTTGTCGTCTGCGCCTGCTGGAAGCGGTCGGGCTGCCGGTGCAGGAACTGCGGGTACAGGGCTTCTTCCCGGCGCTGGTCGAAACGCACATCGCGTACAAACGCGCGCTTTACTTCGGCGAAACCGTCCGGGCGGAATGCTGGCTTTCCATGCTTTCACGCGTATCCTGCTGGATCGAGTTTCGGTTTTACAACGGCGCGGGCGAGTTGGCGGCGACCGGGCGGCAAAAGGGCGTTTTTGTAAATGCGGAAACGGTTCGGCCTGCGCGCCTATCGGAAGAACACCGCGCCCGCTTTTCGCGCTACCTGCAGGAAGACAATCCTGACGGCAATGCCGATTTGACCCCGCCTGCGCGCTTGAATTGAACTGTTTGGCGACGAGCAGGAAGGAAACGACCGGCCCGGCGGCGAATTCCGGCCCGCTCGCAGCCAATCCTTTGAATTTCCGGGAGGCGTATCCCCATGAGCGACGTTAAAATCACGATTTTCGATGACGGCCCCCTCGAAGTCGTCGGGCCGATTTCTCTAGTCACCGAGCGCGGCGAGGCGATTGAAGTGGAGGCCGGAGAACCCGCGTACTTGTGTCGCTGCGGCGGCTCGACCTCGAAGCCGTTTTGCGACGGCACGCACAGCAAAATCGGGTTCCAGGGCGCGATGCAGGCGGTCGCGAAGAGCGGCAAGTAGGCCGGTCGCTCGTGTGCCTGTCTGACATGGCTTTGATTTGTTAAAGTCCTGCATAGCCCAACGTCGCGAGAACCGTCAAGGCCAGGACGTGGTCGCCGACTGCGTTGGGATGCACGCCGTCAGTTGTCAGGCGGAAGGCCGGATTGACGGACTGCCCGGCGCGAATCGCCATCAAAAAATCGTCGTGCGTCGGAGCCAGGCGCGTATTGCGCGTTGTCGCGACCCGCTGCATGGCCGCCACATAGTCTTCCAGGCGCGCGTTCCGGCGGTTGTTCGGGTTGTCCACGTCCTCGCCAAGCACGGTCGGCGTCAGCAGGACGATTTCGGCGTCGGTCGCTTCCCGCAGCGTGTCCACGATCCGGGCCAGCGTCGCCTCGTAAATGAGCGGCGAAATTCCATTGGGGCCGTCGCCGTCCGGGTATTCGCGCTCGGTCGTCGGATCAAAGAAGCCTTTCCAGACATCATTGATGCCGGCCTGAACCGTGACGCACTGCGGGCGACGCGCGATTACGTCCCGTTCCAGACGCGCCAGCATGTCGGGCGACTGATCGCCGCTGACGCCCGCGTTGATGACGTTGACGTTGCGCTCCGGGTAGCCCGCCGCGATCAGGTTTCGCATGACCGTGACGTATCCGGTCGGATTTTCGGTAATGCTCGCGCCCAGGCAGACCAGCGTGGCGTTTCGTCCCAGCAAAAACCCTTCTTCGGCGTCCATCGGCGTTTTTCGTCCTCCTCGCGTGGTCAATAAGGCTGATTTTGAACCTCGATTTTGGCGTTGGCTACGGTTCGGCGCAGGTTCGTCCGACTCCTTCTGCAAGAAAAGTCTTCGCGTATGGGTTGATTTCGCGCCGTTCTTCGTATATAATAAAAGCAGTGAAGTTATGCCGTGTAAAGAGAGGGGTACGCAACATGAAAGCCGGAATTCATCCTGACTACAAGGCAGCGACGGTTGTCTGCC
>JBBRNU010000801.1:0-2017 GCA_038230115.1 Chthonomonadales bacterium
ACGATCAGCACGACTATCGCGGCTGGGACGTATGGCTGCAAAACGGGCGCGTCGCCACCCACCTCATCAACAAATGGCCGACCGACGCCCTGAAAGTCGTATCGCGCGGAACCCTCGCGCCAGGCGTCTGGCATCACGTCTGCGTGGCCTATAGCGGCGGCGCGAACCCCGAATCAGTCCGCATTTACATTGATGGCAAGGCGCAGGAAACCGACGTCGAAGCCAACGCGCTGAAGAACACGATCCGAACCGCCGTGCCGTTCAAAATCGGGCAGCGCAACACGACGGCGGGCGTGGACGGCGCGGCGATTCAAGACGTGCGCCTGTACGGACGCGCGCTCGCCGGCGATGAAGTGGTCAAATTGGGAAGTGGAACCCGCGCCGCGTACTTGATCTCGCGCGGCGCGGCGCAGTTGTCCGCGCCGGAAAAAGAGGAACTGGAAGGCGGCTGGCTGACCGGCGCGGACGAGACGTACCGCACGCTGTCGGCGAAAACGACGGCGCTGATGAGCGAGGAAAACGTCCTTCGCGCGCGGGGGACTCAGGCGCACGTCATGCAGGAACGCTCCGAGGAGGCGCAGGCGTTCATTCTCTATCGCGGCGATTATGACAAGCGCAAAGACCCCGTGAAGCCCGCCACGCCCGCCGTTCTGCCGCCCCTGCCCGCCGACTATCCGCGCAACCGCCTGGGCTTCGCCCGCTGGCTCTTCCGACCGGAACATCCCCTGACCGCCCGCGTCACCGTGAACCGTTTCTGGCAGGAGATTTTCGGGCAGGGGCTGGTACGCACGCCCGGCGACTTCGGCGTGAACGGCGAGATGCCCTCGCATCCAGAACTGCTGGACTGGCTGGCGGTTGATTTTCGCGAAAGCGGCTGGAACGTGAAACGGTTCTTCAAACAAATCGTGATGTCGCGCGCCTACCGGCAATCCGCCGCGCTGACGCCGGAAGTCTACAAGAAAGACCCGAAGAATTTGCTGCTGTCGCGCGGGCCGCGATTCCGCATGGACGCCGAAATGGTGCGCGATTACGCCCTGGCCGCAAGCGGACTGCTGATCCCCAAAATCGGCGGGCCGAGCGTGAAGCCTTACCAGCCGGACGGCGTTTGGGAGGCGGTCGCGATTATCGGCAGCAACACCCGCGATTACAAGCGCGACATGGGCGAGGCGCTGTACCGCCGCAGTCTGTACACGTTCTGGAAGCGCAGCGCCCCGCCCGCATCGCTCGACATTTTCAACGCGCCGAGCCGGGAAGCCTGCACCGTGCGCCGCGAGCGAACCGACACGCCGCTGCAAGCCCTCGTCACGCTCAACGACGTGCAGTACGTCGAGGCGGCCCGCGCGCTCGCGCAGAACACGCTGCAAAAGGGCGGCGCGACGGACAAGGCCCGCGTGAACTTTATGGCCGGGCGTCTGCTGGCGCGGTCGTTCCGGTCCGACGAACTGGCGGTCGTCGCCCGGTCGCTGGCCGACTTGAAGGCTTTTTACGCCGCCAATGCCAAAGACGCCCAGGCGCTGCTCGGCGTGGGCGAAATGAAGGCCGACCCGACATTGAAGCCGGAAACGCTGGCGGCGTGGACGATGCTGGCGAACCAACTGATGAATCTGGACGAGGTGTTGAACAAATGAGCGAGGCCGAGAAGTATCATCCCGAAGTGGAAGAATGGGTGCGGCAGGAGACGCGGCGGCAGTTCCTGAGTCGGGGCGCGTCGGCGCTGGGCTGGGCCGCGATGAGCAGTCTGCTGGGCGGCGAGGCGCTGGCTCAAAACGCCCCGAAACTTGTGAAGCAGGCGGCGCTGGGCGTGCATGGGGCCGTCGCGCCGCAATTCGCCCCCAAAGCCAAGCGCGTCATTTATCTGCACATGGTGGGCGGGCCGTCGCAATTAGACCTGTACGACTACAAGCCTAAAATGCGGGACTTGTACGACAAAGACCTGCCGGAATCCATTCGCAACGGCCAGCGGCTGACCACGATGACGTCGGGACAGGCGCGGTTTCCGGTTGCACCGTCGAAGTAC
>JBBRNU010000802.1:0-2013 GCA_038230115.1 Chthonomonadales bacterium
AGGGGCGGGGCTTGCCTCGCCCTGCTCGTAGGGGCGGGGCTTGCCCCGCCCTATCTTGCTTGCCTCACCGGTCTTACAAAACCTGTCGTCCTTTGTCCAAGTTTCAATCGCCGCTGTGGACGAGGAGAACAGAACGAAATAAATTCTTGGGAGACGGGGCGGGGCTTGCCCCGCCCCTACAGGTTTGCGTTCGTGACAAAGGATCGGGCGTTCATCCAAACGGCGAACGAACTAAACCGTCTCTTCGACCGTGACCGTTTCCACTTCGAGCATGTGCCGGATCGTATGAATCATGCCGCGAATCACGGGCGTGTCGTCGTGGATTACGGTTTGATGCATTTTCTTGAAACCGAGCGAGCGCGCCGTATCCTTCTGGTTCTGCGCGTATCCGATGGGACTGCGGGTCAGTTTGATTTTCAGTTTAGCCGACACGGTTTTCCTCCAAGCGGCTCATCCAGGGCGCGAGCGCGTGTACGGTTGTGGAACGCAGGCGGGCCACGTCTTCCACGCGCTTCAGGTGGCGCAGCGCGGTCATGGTCGCCCAGGCGATGTTGGCGGAGTTCGAGGAGCCGAGCGATTTGCCCAGCACGTCATGCACGCCGCCGAGTTCCAGGATGGTTCGCATACTGCTGCCCGCCACGATGCCCGTACCGGGCGACGCGGGTTTCAGCATCACTTCCGCCGCGCCTTCGCTCATAAAAATCTCGTGCGGCAGGGTTCCGCCGACAATCGGAATCTCGATGATGTTCTTTTTGGCCGCCTCAACGCCCTTACGGATCGCGTCGGGGATCGCGCGAGCCTTGCCCAGACCGACGCCGACGAAGCCGTTGCCGTCGCCAACCACGACGAGCGCGCTCCAGCTCATGTTGCGCCCGCCCTTGGTCGTCTTCTGACACTTATTGGTACGGATGACGCGCTCTTCCAGGTTCAGCGTGTCAGGATTAATCTTTGCCAAATGCTTGCTCCTTGAATTTGCGTTTCAGGCGGGTTGCGTCGGGTCCGCCGTTTCCGGCAACTTCCCGACACCCGATGCCCGACGCCTAAAACGTCAATCCGCCTTCGCGCGCCGCATCGGCGAGCGCCTGCACGCGCCCATGATATTTGTAGCCGCCCCGGTCGAAAACGACGCGATCAACGCCTTTTTCTTTGCCGCGCTCGGCGATGAGTTTTCCAACCGCTTTGGCCGCCGCGATGTCGCCGCCCGTTTTCAGTTCCGCGCGCAGACCCTTGTCCAGCGTCGAGGCCGTTGTCAGAGTCTGACCGGTCGTATCGTCAATTAGTTGCGCGTAGATGTGCTGGAGACTGCGCGACACGTTCAGGCGCGGGCGTTCCGTCGTGCCGGTCACTTTGTACCGCACGCGCTTGTGCCGCTTCTTGCGAAGGATTTCTTTTTCTTCAAGCCGCATTATTTTTCGTTCCTTCGGCGTTGGATTTCCGACCCAACGCCATTTTTCGCCGCCGTCCGCCCCGATTACAGGAGCGTCGCAAGCGCGTCATTATACCACAGAAGCGTTGAAGGGTTGGGCTTTACTTCTCAGCGCGGGAAGAACGGGGATTTATTCCCGTTCTGAAATGCGCAGACCACCTTCGTGGCCTGCAATGCCGCTCCGCCAGGAAGTTTCAAATTGCGGAGAAGCGAGCGTAAGCAATCCGCATCAAGCCCGCGCAGGCAGGCTTTGCATTTCAGAACAGGGATTTATTCCCGTTCTGCCAATCCCGTCAATTCCGTTCGACCCGCATCTCAGCGCAACGCTACTTCTTGCCCTTGCCGCCCTTGCCGCCGGATTTACCCTGCTTGCGGCGCACGGCCTCGCCCTTGTAGCGGATGCCCTTGCCTTTGTAGGGTTCGGGCTTTCGCAATTTGCGAATTTCCGCCGCCGTCTGGCCGACGCGCTCTTTGTCAATGCCGGTAATGGTGACAATCGGGTTACGGCTCTGCGGATCGTTGGCGACCGCGAACGCGATGCCTTCGCGCGGCTGCACTTCGATCAGGTGCGAAAAGCCGACCGAAAG
>JBBRNU010000803.1:0-2012 GCA_038230115.1 Chthonomonadales bacterium
GAAGGGGGCCGGGGGGTTAGGTTAATTCCCTTTCGGCAAAGGGCCGGGGGGTTAGATGAATTCCCCACAAAAGGAAGCCGGAAGGTTAGATTGCCGTGTTAGTTTGGGTGAAGTCCGCCAGGTCTTCTTTGAACCAGCGGTCTACCAGCCGCCGGGTCACGCGCGAAACGAGGGCGCTGTCGCCGGTTTGCAGGGCGGTGAGCAGCATCTGATGCTGACGGATGGCGCGCGGGAAGTTGCGATACCGGGTCGCGTACCGCCGGATCAAATCGTATGCGAACAGGGGCAGACACGCCGCGCACAGGGTTTTTTCCAGGACGCGATTGGGCTGCGCGGCCCAAATAGCGCGGTGAAAGCGCAGGTCGGCGTCGAGAAAAGCCGGATAGTCGCCGCTCGCCTGCGCGCCGCGCATCTGCGTCAGACACTGCTGCAAAATTTCCAGCGTCGGCTGCGTCATGTGGCCCGCCAGGAGCGCGCAGGCGAGCGGTTCGAGTTCGCGCCGCACCTGAAAAATGTGGAGCAGGCGCGTGGCGTCAATTTCGATGACAAAGGAGCCGCGATTCGGATACTTCACGATCAGGCCGCGCGCTTCCAGCTCCTGCAGCGCCTCGCGCATACTGGCCTGCGAGACGCCAAGTTCGCGCGCCAGGGTCATTTCCGGCAGGCGGTCGCCGGGCTTGAGTTTGCCGGTCAGAATGCGCGCTTCCAGCTGGCTGGCGACCGCGAACCGATTGCCGCCGACTTCGGGCCGGGTAAAGAGCGGCGCTTCGGATTTGGAAATGGAAAGACGGGCCAAAACGGTCTCCTGCCCCGGTCAAAAATTATCGATGATTGAGCGGATAAGCGGCGAAACGTGAACGTGTCGCTTTCGCAGATTCCTGCCGGAACTGTCGCTATTCTAACACAGACAAAAATTTTTTACAAGAGAGCAGGCGCGAATAAACCGAAAAATGAGGAATATGCGGGATTTTCGCGCAATCTGAGGCATAATAAAACAGCCTGCGTTCGTGGAAGAGACATCATCGATAATCTGAGGAGCGGGAGAAGTCGCGAATGGACGCGCGCGTAGAAAAAGTGGTCGCTCAAATTCCCCTTCTGCATTCCGCCGCGTCGGTTACGATTGCGCCGCAAAAGGGCGGGCTGACCAATGTCAATTATCTGGTGACCGCCAATGGCGTGCAATTCGTCCTGCGGCTGGGCGGCGCAAACGCCGCCGCGCTAGGCATTGACCGCGCGCGGGAACGCGCGGCGCTGCTTGCCGCCGCCGCGATTGGCGTGGCTCCCGAAGTCGTCGCTTACCTGCTGCCGGAAGGCCACCTTCTGACGCGCTTCATTGCGGGCCGCGAGTGGACGAAAGCGGAATTTCGGCAGCCCGACGTGATCCGGCGCGTCGGCGCGACCATGCGGCGCGTTCACGCCCTGCCCGCCCTTCAAACGGAAACGGCAATCGAAACGGTCAGCGGCGGGCATTTCGACCCTTATCAGGACATTGAAACGCGGCTCGCCACCGCTCGGACGCGCAGCACGCCGCTGCCGGAACCTCTCGAAGCGTTTCTCGCCCGCCTGCGCGTCATTCGCGCCGCTCGGAGCGCGGCCCTGTCCGGCCGGCTGGCCCTATGTCATAACGATCCCTGGCCCAACAATTTTCTGGATGACGGCGCGGTGCGGCTGCTCGACTGGGAGTTTGCGGGGATGGGCGATCCCTTTTTCGACCTGGCCTCGATTGCCAGCCCCTTTACCGATGCGGAAAAGAGTCTGTTGCTGGAAAGTTACTGCGGCGCTCCAACGCCCGAAGACTGGAACGCGCTGGAACAGATGTGGTTCGTCGTGATGTTTTGGAACGCGACCTGGGCCTTGACGCAAATCGGCGCGACCGCGATTGAACACGACTACGCCGGCATGGCCGGACAGATGTTCGACGGCATGGCGGCGCGGCTGAACCTCGAACCGTCTGCGGAGAAAAACGCCTGATGAACCTGAAAATAACGCGCATTGACTGCCACGTCCTGCTC
>JBBRNU010000804.1:0-2004 GCA_038230115.1 Chthonomonadales bacterium
AAAATACCGCCCTATCTGTTCGCCGAGATTTCGGCCCTGAAACGCAAAGCGCTCGCCGAAGGCAAAGACCTGATTGACCTGGGCATTGGCGACCCCGATCAGCCCACGCCCACGCCCATTATTGACGCCCTCGCGCAGGCCGCGCAGCGCCCGGAAACGCATCGCTACGACGAGACCAATGCCGGGTGGACGCCGTTTCTGGAAGCGGTCGCGACCTGGTTTCGCCGCCGCTTCGACGTGGACATTGACCCCGACACCGAAGCCATGCTGCTGATCGGGAGCAAAGAAGGGCTGTCGCACCTGGCCTGGGCCTACATCAACCCCGGCGACCTTTCGCTCGTTCCCGACCCGGCCTATACGGTCTATAAAATTAACACGCTGATGGCGGGCGGCGAGGCGATTGCGCTGCCGCTTTTGGAGCAAAATGGGTTTCTACCCGACCTGACCGCGATTCCTTCCGAAACCGCGCGCCGGGCCAAAATCCTCTGGCTCAATTACCCAAACAATCCGACCGGAGCCGTCGCGCCGCTGAGTTTTTACGCCGACGCGGTCGCCTTCGCGCGCGAGTACGACCTGCTGCTCGTCAACGACGCCGCGTATTCGGAAGTCTATTACGACGATTATCGCCCGCCGTCCGTTCTGCAGGTTCCCGGCGCGAAAGATGTGGCCGTCGAGCTGCATTCCCTCTCGAAATCTTTCAACATGACGGGCTGGCGCATCGGGTTCGCGGTCGGCAATTCCGAAGCCATCGCCACGCTGAACAAGCTGAAATCGAACCTGGACAGCAAGCAGTTTCCGGCCATCTCGCTCGCCGCCGCCCACGCGCTGCTGCACGGCGATAACCGCCCGACGCTGGAATTGTATCAGCGACGACGCGATATTTTGTGCGACGGCTTGAACGCACTGGGCTGGAAAGTGACCAAGCCCAAAGCGACGCTGTACGTCTGGGCGCGCGTGCCGGACGGCGAATCGAGCGGGCCGTTCTCGCGCCGCCTGCTGGAAGAGGCCAGCGTCAATGTCATTCCCGGCAGCGGCTACGGCGAATTCGGCGAGGGCTACGTGCGGATGTCGCTGACGGTCATGGGGGACAAGAACGGCGAGCGTCTGCAGGAGGCCGTAGCGCGCATCGGTCAGCATTTTCGCTTTTAGCGCGGGGGCAGGCCGGAAGCCGAGGGGTTAAAACCCCCGACAGGCGTTGTGAAGCCTGCACAACCGGGAAAGAACGGCCGTTTTGAACGGCCTGTAGAACGGGCAGAACGGGATTGAAACCCCGTTCTGAAATGCGGCGAACGGGATTGAAACCCCGTTCTGAAATGCGTAGCCCGCCTGCGCGGGCTAAACACGCTCTGCCGCTTCGCCCTGATTTTTACCTTTCGCAGGGAGCGGATTCACCTCACCCCTGGCCCCTCTCCTTAGGCCTTATCTTGTCCCTTATCTTTGCGATGAGATAGGGAACGCCCGCTTCGGGGCGGCTCGCAGGCTTCCTGATGCGATCAGGAAAAAGTTACGGGACAAGATAAGCTCATTAGGCAAGGAGAGAGGAACGGGAGCGTGGGGTTTAAGAGAAACTGCTAGGTCACCCCTCATCCCCGGCCCTTCTCCCTGCATGGGAGAAGGGAGCGAAGGCGGTCATCTGCGCTGTTGCAGGAATGGGGAAGAACCTTGCCCCGGCTCATCGGCATTGCGGATTTAGCCCGCGCAGGCGGGCTTCGCATTTCAGAACGGGGTTTCAATCCCGTTCTAACAACCCCGCAAACGCCGCCGGGCGCGCGGGAAAACAAGGTTCTGTCGCAGGAAAGGCCATGACCGGAATTACGTTTTTGAACGCCAGTTTTTGGCCCTGGCTGTTCGCGCTGGTCTTCCCTGTCTGGCTGCACCTGCGGACGCGGCGGGCGCGGCGCGTCGTGACCCTGCCGACGTTTCAGTTCCTTCAGCGGGCCTCGGCGCGTCAGTCACGCCGTTTTCGCCTGCGAAATCTTCTGCTGCTGGCGGCGCGGATGGCGC
>JBBRNU010000805.1:0-1993 GCA_038230115.1 Chthonomonadales bacterium
CGTGCGCTTTTTGCCGAAATAAAAGGCGAAACAAGTGACAACAAAAGCGTCAATGACCCACTAATTGGATGTTCGGTCTCCCCCTTCCCCGGTGGGGAAGGGGAAGCGCGTCGGCGATTGGGAGGGGGCCGGGGGGTTAGGTGAATTGGTAAGAAAAGTCAGGCGCGCAAGGCGACCGTAACTTCGCTGCGGTTGTGATACAGCTGACGCGCGCCCAGCACCACGTAATCCTGCGCCAACTCCGCCAGCGACTCGCGCACCGTCGTCAGCGACTCGCGGGCCGCTTTGCCCTCTTTGGGCAGTTTCAGCGTCAGTACCGCCAGACCGCCCGGCTCCAGTTTCGCGCGCGCCCGCCGCATGATCGCGACCGATTCGAGCGCGTCCATTTTCATGTCGTTGACGATGACCGCGACCGACGGCGCGCGGGGCAGGTAAGTTTCGATGCGCTGTCGAATGGCAATCACGCCGCCGTCTTCCATCAGCCGGGCGTCCAGCTCCGCCGGGTCCACGGCGAGGACGCGCAGGCCGTGCGCGCGAAGCGCCCGCGTCCAGCCGCCTGGAGCCGCGCCCATATCGAGCGCCACGCCCGCGTCGGGCAGACGCAAGCTGAACACGCTCAGGGCTTCCAGCAATTTGAATTCGGCCCGGCTGATCTGCCCCGGCTCGTGCTGGAAGCGGTGTTTGCCGCCGGGCCAGTCGCTGCGATTCTGCGTTGCGAGCGATACGCCGACATAGCCGACCGAGGGCGTACACAACACGGAAACCACCTGCGCGGGATGACGGCAATCCATGACAGCGCTGGTCTGCGCTTCGATGGCCCGCGACAGCGTTTCGTTCAACACGACTTTGCGGTAAGGCAGGCGTCCCTCGCCCACAATGCGCGACTGTACGGCGAAGGTTTGGGCGGGATCGAGTTGGGGCGCGAGGGCGAGGGCGGCCTCGCGCAGGCGGGCCAGGTCGCTTTCGGTCGCGGACAGGGCGATTTCGCGCTGCGCCGGGGCGAGATGGCGAATAAAGACCGGGGCGTGGCGGTTCACCTGGTCGGCGAAGGCGGCGAACGCGCTGCGCGGCTGCACGAGCGCGATGCTTCCCTCGGTTGTCGGGTCGCTGTCGAGCCAGACGGGAGCGGGCAGATCGGGCCGGATTTCGCGCAGTTCCGCCAGCGCGAACGCCTCGGAATCCGGGTCGCAGGTCATCAGCGCGCGTTCCGAAGACGGGACAACGGGCGGCGGCGCGTCGTTTTCAGAAAATTGCAAGGCAAACCTTTCGCAAAGGGAGCGGGTAACACTTCGTCTCCTTTCAGTATGACAGCCGCAAGGCGATTTTGCGCGCCCGACGCAACCCAGCGTCCCTTCCTCCCGTAGGAAAGTCGAACCCCTGCGCCTTCTGCCGAAGGCGCGCGTCATCGCCCGGAAACGCGATCCTGCGTCCATTCCCTTCCATAAGGAAACCCATGCCCTCCCAACCTGAACTGGAATTGACGCCGGGCGACCCGCCCCTCGGTTACGCCGAACTGGTACGCGACCTCAAGCAGCGCATCCGGGCCGCGCGGGTTCGCGCCGCCCTCGCCGTCAACCGTGAAATGGTTTTGCTGTACTGGAATATCGGGCGCGATATTTTGACCCGGCAGCAGGAACAGGGCTGGGGCGCCAAAATCATTGAGCGTCTCTCCGACGACCTGCGCCGCGAGTTCCCGGAAATGCAGGGTTTTTCATCCCGCAACCTCAAGTATATGCGTTCTTTCGCGGAGGCCTGGCCCGACGAGGCAATTGTGCAGCAGGTTGTTGCACAAATTCCCTGGGGGCATAATGTACGCCTGCTGGATCATCTCGACACGCGCGAAGAGCGGCTCTGGTACGTCCGGCAGACGGTCGAATATGGCTGGAGCCGGAATGTCATGGAGCATCAGATCGAGAGCCGTTTGTACGCGCGGCAGGGCAAAGCCGTCACGAACTTCGAGCGAACGCTGCCCGCGCCGCAGTCCGACCTTGCC
>JBBRNU010000806.1:0-1984 GCA_038230115.1 Chthonomonadales bacterium
AGCTCGCCAAACCCCCCCACCCACTTCCCCATCGGGTAAGGGGGTGACTGAATAAGAGACGCTTCCTTCTTCCTGTAAGTTTAGAAAGCGAAACTACAGAGAACAAAAGCGCCGCGCCCCCCAACCTTGCGCTTAACCCGCAAACTCAATACTTGAACTCCCCCTTCCCCGGTGGGGAAGGGGGTCGGGGGGTTAGGCGGCTTTAAGACACTTTTTTGATCCGAACTCGCGCGTTCTCACACCTTATCATGTTATCGGTTGAAACGCCTGACCCCATTTCGGGTCAGGCGGCCTTGCGCGAACGTCGG
Source organism: Chthonomonadales bacterium (assembly GCA_038230115.1). Lineage (GTDB taxonomy): Bacteria > Armatimonadota > Chthonomonadetes > Chthonomonadales > Chthonomonadaceae > JBBRNU01. Next base: position 309 of record JBBRNU010000806.1, read on the forward strand.
CGCGGGCGGGCCGCTTCGCGCGCGTCGGCGGCAGCGTCGCCCTCCGAAATTTCCGCCCGCATTTGCTCGCCGCACAGGACTTGCAGGGTCGCGCCGAGGCTGTGTTCCAGCGCGTGCGCGCCGGGATATGTCGCCAGCGCGTCGCGAAACCGCTGATAGTCCAGTGACGCCTTCTGGAACAGCCCCTGCGCTTCCTGCCGCTCGCCCATCAGGGCTTTGGTGCGCGCCTGCGCCAGCTGCTCCGCAATCTCTTCGTAAATATCGCCGATTGTCTGTTCGATTTCCATTTGTATTGCACCCGCTCCGCTTTCATTCCGCTTCGATCTTGCGTGCTGCCAGCAGGGAATTCCGCTGTTATTATCCAACTAAAGCGACAGAGCGCGAACCGGAAACCACCGGACAAAGAACCACGAAAAAATAATTTGGTTTTCTTTCTGCGACCGTTCCGGCTTGCCGCATTCGCCCCTAGTATTATCCTAGATCGCGGCGGCAAATGCCAATTTTACCGGGGAGACGACGATGCCGGAGCCAACAATTTATCCTCAGTCGCCAGCGCGTTCCCATCCGTCGCCCCGCCCGCTGCAAACGCCAGAGCGGTATCGGGAGGCGCGCGTCGAGGCCCAAATCGCCCGCCTGCGGGACTGCCCCCTGGCGGAAATTCTGCGGCGGGCGCAGGGGAACGACGAAAGCGCGCCCGGCTTTGTCTACGCCGAAACCCTGACGTATCTGCTGCGGGAGCATTTGCGAAGCGGCCAGACCGAACCGGCCTGGAAAATCGCCGAAGCGCTGCTGGCGCGCGTCGCGTCTTACGTCGCGGGCGAAATCCGAAAGTGGCCCTCTTTTGCCGGCGCGCATGGCGAGGACTGCCAGCGCGACATCTACCATCACCTCTATGAAGCCCTGTTCGACCTGAGCGCGAAGAGCGAGTTCTGGGAGGTGCGGTTCTGGTGCTGCCTGCATCGCAGTTCCCTGAACTGCGCCAAGAAGTATCAGCGCCTGACGCAGAACGAGATGCACGTCGCGCCCTTCGACGAGGACGGCGAGGACTTTCTGGCGCGGCTGCCGGACAATCCCGGCCTTTCGACGCAGGACAAACTGGAATTGAACGAAGCCCTCAGCCAGCTCGACCATTTGCAGCGCGCCGCCTTCCTGTTGTTTTATCAGGAGAACTGGCCGCAGCAGAAAATCGCCCGCTACTTCAACGTGGATGACCGCACCATTCGCAACTGGCTAACCAGGGCGAGGAAGCGCCTCCAGGAGTTCTACAACGATTGACGAACGATTGGCTCAGGAAAGACGAACGCCGAAAGGCTGAATTTTATTTTCATTGACGTTCCGCTTTTCTGTTCCATCACGTATATTTACACTGTGTACATCGCGGGCGCGGCCCGTAACAACTATCGCTCCGAAGAACGCCCTGCCGCCCTTTGCGTTGCGGGCGGCTTCCAAACACAGGTACAACTATGAACCAACTCTATACGCACACGCCCGACGCCCTGTTCAGCGCCTGGAACGAAGACCGCCAGACGGCCAGCCCGCGTTCGCTCGACGCCTGGATCGCCGCCCATCCCGATCATGCCGACGATTTCATCTGGTGGGCCACGAACGCGCCGCTTCTGGACTGCGCGACGAGCGCGCCGGTCACCCCCCAGGCGCTCGCCCGCTCCCTTGCCATC